>JAHWJV010000113.1 GCA_019348265.1 Gemmatimonadota bacterium | reverse complement strand
CACGTACATCCAGCCGATCACATTGTTCAGCGAGACCAGCGCGCCTTCGGCAGCGTTCTGCTGCGAGAGGTAGGCTAGCGAGGAGCCGCGCGAGCCCTGCTCCAGGCGTCCGCGAACCGCGCGGCCGCGCCCCATGATCCCGAGCTGGCGGGGATCCGAGATCCGCGGCGCCTGGGTACCGAGCCGCTTGACGAAGTTCTCGTGGAACTCCGCGCCGTTCACCTGCCAGTGCTCCTTCCACCCCAGCGAGGTCACGGCTCCGGTGGCGTCCGTCGGGGCGACGCCCGAAGGCTGACCCCACGCCAGCTCGAACACGCGGTTGGCGGCATTCTTCACGTCGGCCACGCTGGCCGCCTGCTCCGCGGCGCGCGAGGCGGCGAGAGCCTGCTGCGTCAGGTCCCGCATCTCCGTCAGGAGCGCGACGGCGTCGGCGTCGCTGAGGCTCTCACCATACTTCGAGAGCCTCAGCATCCCGGTCTCCACCGGCGAGTCGGCGCTGGCGCGGTCGCGGGGGGTGGTCTCGGGATTGGCCCGGTTCTGCGTCTGCGGGGAAGTCTGCGTTTGCCCCTGCGTCTGCGTCCGAGTTTGCGTCTGCGCCTGGGCGGCGGCGGGCGCCAGCAGCGTGCTCAGGCCGAGGGCGACGGCCAGCGCGCGGCGCGCGTGCTTGGGATTCAGATCCATCTCCATTACCGGATGAGGGTGACAGGGCCGGCAACCCGGCGACCGGCCCGCGGCGTGGTGCGCCTACTCATACATTGCAGATCCGAACCGCCTCCGCCAGCGAGGCGAGCGGATCCCGGGTGGGGAGGAACTCCTGACCGACATAGCCGGTGAACCCGGTCTCCTTGATCGCCCGCATGATCGCGGGGTAGAACAGCTCCTGAGTCTCGTCGATTTCGTGGCGCCCCGGGTTCCCCGCCGTGTGATAGTGGAAGAGGTGCTGGTGATTGGCCTTGATCGTCCGGATCAGGTCGCCTTCCATGATCTGCATGTGGTAGATGTCGTACAGCAGACCGAAGCGGCTGGAACCGACCTTCTTCGCGAGCTCCACCCCCCAGGCGGTGTGGTCGCACATGTAGTCGGGGTGGTTGACCTTGGAGTTGAGAAGCTCCATGACGACGTTCACGCCCAGGCGCTCCGCCGTCGGCAGTACCTTGGCGAGGCCGACGGCGCAGTTCTCGAGCCCCTGCGCGTCGCTCATCCCCTCCCGGTTCCCGGAGAAGCAGATCACACTGGGGATGCCGGCGTCGGCCGCTTCGCGGAGCCGCGTCTCGTATCCCGAAACGAGCCAGCTGTGATTCTCGATCCGGTTGAACCCGCGGGCGATCGTGTGCGGGGCTGGCTGGGAGCCCATCGCGCAGGTGAGACCGTGCTTCGCGAGCGTCGGCCAGTCGGCCGGGCCGAGCAGCTCGATCGACTTCAGCCCTATCTCGCGCCCGGCAACGGCGAGCTGCTCCACCGTCATCTTCGGGAAGCACCACTTGCAGACTGATTGCTTCAATGGGGGCCCGGCCGTCATCAGGCTGGCGCCCGCCGGGGTCACCCCCGGCCGCTGGGCCGGCGCGCACGCCCCGACGGCGAGGGAGCCCACCCCGGCCGCGAGGCCGCTTTTGACGAATTTTCTTCTCTCCATTTTGATCCAGTCGCTGGTGACTCTCGAGGAGTGGTAGCGCGGCGGAAGGTGCGTCGTCTGTCCGCTGCTGGCTCTCGCGAACCCGGGTCTCGGCGCCCGGTCCTGATCGGTCCCGCCTCCGCTCAGCCAGCCCCGTCCAGCCGGCGCACCCGCACGCCCCGGAACCATACCGGGTCGCCGTGATCCTGCAGCACGATGTGTCCACGGTCCCTGCTGGCGAATGTCGCCATCTGCGCGAACTTGCTCCGCCCGTACACCTCGTTCCATTGTGGGCTGCCCACCACGATGTCCGCGGTGACGTGGCCGTTCAGCCACTGCTGGATGTGGTTCCCGCGGACGACCACCCGGGCCTCGTTCCACTCTCCGACCGGGCGGGTGATGTTCTCCGGCGGCACGAGCAGATCGTAAAGCGCCCCCGAGCGGTGGCTCGGGATCCTGCCGTCGGCGTGCCGGGCATCGTCGAGGATCTGCATCTCCGGGCCCGTTCGCCACGGCGTCTGCTCTTCCTCGGTAGCGCGGTACATGACGCCGCTGTTCCCCCCCTCCGAGATGCGCCACTGGTACTGGAGCTCGAAGTCGCCGAACTGCTCGCGCGTGACGATGTCGCCGCGCTGGCCCGTTTCGGAAGCCGGGATGAAGGCGATCACACCCCCTTCGTTGCGCCAGCTCGCGGGAAGGTCCTGCCGGCGGTAGCCGCGCCAGCTCGACAGGTTGGACAGGTCCTGCCACTCGCTCGCGCCGCCCGCGGCGGAGCGGTTGGAGCCGTCAGGAGGAGGAGCCGCGGCACAGGCGGCGAGCAGCGGGGCGAGCAGGGCGACAAGCCCGCATCCCTGGGTGATGTCCATAACTCGTCTCCGGTGGACGGAAAGGGGGACCCTCGGACGCCGCCGGCGGCTGGGCGTCGACCGGCGCGCACCTGTCGACGGACTCGACCCGCATGCCCTGCGCCATTGTGATTCGGCGGCGCGCACAAGTTGCCGTATGAACCTAACATTAAGCGGCCTCGCTGCCCGAAACCAGACGCGGCGGGGTCCGCAGCGCGCGGCGGAGCTTCCGCCCCAGACCTGGCGGCGACTGAAGTCGCCGCTACGACAACTAGAAGTCGGCCTTCGCCGAAGCTGGGGCAGGGGCAGCCCGCGCAGGCGGGCTGGGGGTTCGTGTAGCGGCGACTTCAGTCGCAGGGGCTGGGAGCCGGCAGCCCCAGCCCGGACCCGGAATTCGCGGAGCTCGGCCGAGCTTCCGCTCCCAGACTGGAGAAATGAAAAGACCGTGGCGTACACCAGGCGTGGAGTGGACCGTTTTGGCTGACCTGAAAACCGATCAGGGTGGGCACCCCTCGCCACCATCTCACCACGACCCCGCCGGCGGCTTCCGGAACCCGTGGCCAGGATCTGAGGTACCCGGGTTCCGCGAGATGCTGCGCTGGCGCCGGGAAGCACGCCAGGCCGCTCTGCCGGCGAACCCCCACCAGCGCGACCTGCCGGTCGTTTCGAGCGACGTGGCGGTGCCTCGCGCGGCGGCCAGCGAGCTGCGCACCACCTGGCTCGGTCATTCGACCTTTCTCATCCAGATCGCCGGCCTGAACGTTCTCACCGACCCCCATCTGAGCGAACGCGCCTCCCCGGTCTCCTGGGCCGGGCCGAAGCGCTTCGTCCCACCGTCTCTCTTGGTCGAGGCCCTCCCTCCGATCGACGCGGTACTCCTCTCGCACGACCACTACGACCACCTGGACGAGCCAACGGTGAGACGGCTCGCCGCCCGTTTCGGCGACGCCCTGGAATGGCTCACGCCGCTCGGCTACCGGGACTGGTTCGCGTCGCGCCGCGTGAAGCGGGTAACGGAGCTCGACTGGTGGGGCGAGGCCGTGATCCGGAGCGGAGAGGGTGAGGCGCTCATCCGCTGCCTTCCGGCGCAGCACTGGACCTCGCGCTCGCCCTTTTACCGTCTTGGCCGGCTCTGGAGCTCCTGGTCGGTGGCCGGCGCGGGCAGAAGCGTCTACTTCGGAGGTGACAGCGGCTGGTTTCCCGAGTACCCGCGGATCGGCGAAGCAGCGGGCCCGTTCGATCTGACGCTGCTCCCGATCGGGGCGTACGAGCCCCGCTGGTTCATGAAGACCAGCCACATGAACCCCGAGGACGCGGTCCGCGCCTTTCTCGAGCTCGGCAGTCACGGGACGATGGGCGGCATGCACTGGGGGACGTTCCGACTCACCGACGAGGACCCGCTGGAGCCTCCGCTGCGAACGCGCGAGGCCTGGAACGAGGCAGGACTGCCCAAAGAGCGACTCTGGCTACCGGCGCACGGTGCAACACTCGTGATGCCGTGACGGATTTCCGGGGGCTCTAACCGAAACGGTCCGAGGCAGCGCCTCGAACCGTTTCCTCGCCCGGCCGGATCGGCTTTCGGGCTACGCGCTGAGCGCTTCGTCGGGACACAGAAGGTGCATCTCGATCACTTCGACCTGCTCGTCGGGCGAGAGGTGGACGGGATCGTAGCCCAGCGCGCGGATGCGGTCCGCGCACGTGTCGATGGGCTCCGGAGGGCGAATCTCTACCACGCCGCCTCCTATGGGTGCGAGCCACCCTCTGGCGCGATCGCAAACGCGTCTGACGGTGGCGGTGCTGGGGAGAAACGGCGCAGCAACGGCTGTGCCACACCCCCCGAGACAGCGCCGCGCGACCAGGCAATCGGGCCGAAAAAAAAGGAACCGCCTGCGGCGGTTCCTCTGTCGTCCTTCAGGAGCGTCCTGCCTCCGCAACCAGCGCTGCGCCGGTATTCGGGGATCCGAAGCCGGGGCGCAGCGTCCTCAGCCCCGGTTCAGGTCCTCGCGCACGTAAGCCGTGAAGATGCACCCCACCCGGACGGGGACGTACACGGCCTGCGGCCGAACGGTATCGGCGGGCGCGCTGAAGAGGGGGATTCCCTGGTAGGCGCCGACCCGGCGCAGCTGGTTCAGCGGGACGCGCCGCTCGCCCCCGTATCTGATGTAGTTTCGACTCTGGAGCGTGATCGGCGCGCTGCGCGAATACCAGACCTCATTGCCAGCGTAGCCGGCGGCAACGCCGACGGGATGAATCTGGTCGAGGGAGTTGATCTGGTTGTCGACGAGCAGCACGACGCTTCCGTTCGCGGCCCGCTTTGCCTGCAGGTCACGAAGGCCGCGCTCGGTCGTGCGGTCCACTACGCAGACGACGGTGTCGGGGAGCGCGGCGTACTGCTGCGCGACGGACGGCGCGGCCGGCGGCGCAGGAGCAGGCGCCGGAGCGGGCGTCCGCCCACATGCGACGGCCGTTGCGATCAGGGCGGTGGCAACCGCCAGCCTTGGAGCAGTCATCGGTCGTGGTTCGCGTAAGTCGTGTCTGGATACAAGCGTCATAGCTTAAGCGCCTGCGCGGGATCGTCAAGCGGGCGCACCCCGCACGCGCCGGGAGTGGCCGGGATTCGTATCATGGATTGTACCACGCCCGGGCAGCGCGACCACGCGGGCATAGACCAGAGACGCCGTGAAAATATGGGTCCCTCACGCGTCGGGGTCTCCGAACGACGCCAGCTTGTTACGGATCGTCTTCACGTCCAGGCCGAGACGTCGCGCCGCCTCGGCCTTGTTGTTCCCCACGTGCTCGAGCGTACGGAGGATCAGCTCCTTCTCCACCTCGGCGAACGTGGTGCCGAGCGTGACGGTCAGGGTCGGGCGTGTATCGGCCTCCGCTCCGCGGATGTACGGCGGGAGGTGCGCCAGCTCGACCCACCGGTCGCGCGCCACGACCACCGCACGCTCCATCACGTTCCGCAGCTCCCGCACGTTGCCCGGCCAGTCGTACCGTGTCAGCGCGTCCATCGTGGCGGCCCGGGGGCCCTCCACCTCCGTGCCGTGCTTGCGATTGAACTCGCAGATGAAGTGCTGGCAGAGTAGAGGCAGATCGTCCAGGCGGTCGCGCAGGGGCGGGACCACGACCTCGAATACCGTCAGCCGGTAGAATAGGTCCTCGCGCAGCCTCGCCTCCTGTATCGCCACCGCTGGCGGCCGGTTCGTCGCGGCCAGCACGCGCACGTCGAACTGCACCTCCCTGCTTCCGCCCAACCGCCGCGCTCGACCATCCTCGAGGATGCGGAGCAGCTTCGGCTGAAGCGCGATCGGCATCTCCGTAAGCTCGTCCAGGAACAGCGTTCCTCCGCTCGCCATCTCAAAACACCCGGGGCGCGCCCGAATCGCGCCGGTGAAGGCGCCGCGCTCGTGACCGAACAGCTCGCTCTCGATGAGCTCTCCGGAATCGCCGCGCAGTTGAGCGCAACGAAGGGGCCGCCGGCGCGTCCACCGTGAGCATGCAGCGCGCGCGCGACGACCTCCTTGCCGGTGCCGCTCTCACCTGTGATCAGCGCGGATGCGTCGGTGGACGCCACCAGCCCGACGAGCCGCTGCAGCTCCCGCATCGGCTCGCTCCGCCCCAGGAGCCCAGCGAGCCCCGCCTCCCCGTCCAGCGCCTTCTCCAGCGCACGGGCCTCCCGCGCTCGGGCCAGATCCGCCGCCACGGAGGCCACGATGGACCGCAGCTTTTCGTGCTCGACGGGCTTCGTCAGGAAGTCCTCCGCGCCCTCCTTCATCGCCTCCACCGCGTCATTGATGCGGCCATGCGCGGTCATGAGGATGACCGGGACCCGGCGGTGCGCCCCCGCCTTCAAGCGACGGAGCAGCTCGAGTCCGGTCACCCCCGGCATGCGAACGTCGGACAGAACCAGATCCGGATCAAAGGAGTCGAGCAGCGCCTCCGCCTCCGCGACGCTCGCTGCCTCGCGACACTCGTACCCCCAATGCGTCAGCCGCGCTTCCAGAACGTCCCGCAGTGCGGCCTCGTCGTCCACTACCAAGATTCTTACGGTTTTATGCATCTGCCCCACCGAGAGTTCGTAGCACGCAGCCAAGCGGCTCCAGCGCAGCCGGAATCTGAGGCAGCAACCGCCGCTCACGCCAGCGCTCCCCCGGGCGGGGAATTTTTCCCTGCACGACCGCGTGCTATCCGGTAAAATATCCCCTAATTTCTCCAGAAGCTATCCATCAACACTTCGGGCTTTCGGTTACTCAAGTCGATATAGATCCGCAGTTTACGGCAACTGCAACTTCCGCGGCATCGGCGTTGCTTTTAAAGAACCTGACGGAGCGACCCACGGTTGTCGCTATGGTGAACCCAGAAGCTTTCCAGGAGACGAGGATGAGGGCACCTCTACGTATCAGTACCATCGCTATGGCGGGGATGTTCGTGCTGTCGGCGGGATGTGCGACGCGGGGGCAGCTACGACGCGGGCTCGCGGAGCAGGCGGCGGCTCTGGAGGCCGAGCGCTCGGCGCGAATCGCGGGCGACCAGCGGATCGCGGCAGACGTCGCCGCGCTGAGGGCGGATCTGGATGCCCTTAGAAAGGAGTTCGGTACCCGCATCACGATGATGGAGGACGGCATGCACTTCGTGGTGCCCGTGCATTTCGGGTTCGACCGGTCCGATCTCAACCCGGAAGCTGAGCCGGTGCTGAGCCGATTCTCGGAGGTCGTTCAGAATCACTACCGTGGCGCGAAGATCACCGTGGAGGGGTTCGCCGACCCGGCGGGCTCGGCTGCGTACAACCGGCAGCTCTCCAGGAAGCGGGCGGAAGCGGTCCGCACCCACCTCGTGGAGCAGGGGGTCCCCCGTAGCCAGCTGACCGTGGTGGGTTACGGCGAAGAGCGCCCGGTCGTGCCGGGTGCCTCGGGGGGCAGCTACGGAGCGGATCTGAACCGACGGGTCGTGTTCGTAGTCGAGACTCCGCCAGACCCGTCGCTTCCTGGAATGGGGGGAGCGATTTCAGCGAGGTAACAGGTGGGGAGTCGGAGCGCGGTGGCAGTCCGCGCCCGGCTTGCAGCGCGGGCGAATTGGGGCCCGGGGGTCTGAGGGGTGCCCGCCCGTCGAACCTGCCGTATCGGCGGTCCCGCGGCAGCGTCGTGCCCGTGCAGGGGTGATGTAGAGCCGCTGACAGTTGCTTGAAGGAGAGCCAAATGAAGATGAACACGATGCATCGATGGGTTCGCAGGATGTCCGGCGCACAGACGCACAGGGACGCGCCGGGGCTGATGTCGAAAGAGCAGCGGGCGAGCACGACGCGGACCATGTCTCGAACCCTCGCGTTCGGGCTGGAAGTGCGCGACTCGGAGCTGAACATCGTCGAGCACTGCACCCTCGTCGCAGTGATGTGCGAGAGGCTCGGCAGGCTGATGCGCATCTCCGAGGCGGATGCGTACATCCTGGAGACGGCGGCGCGCATTCACGAGATCGGGATGTTCACGATTCCAGCGACGCTCCTGAAGCGCGCGGCGCCGCTTTCGACGGAAGAGCTCGCGCGGGTACGCTCCCAGGCGCAGATCAGCGCCCAGATCGCCGCGACCATGCACCACCCGCGGGTGGTGGAGCTGATCGAGCACCAGTACGACGACTATGCGGAGCTAGCAGGAAAGCTCGACGAGCGGAACCTGCTGCTCGCGGGGATCCTGCGCGTCGCGGACATCATCGCGGCCGTCACGCGCCCGCGGCCGTACACCACCGGATTGCCGTGGGAGAGCCGGGCACAGCTTCTTCAGAGCGGCGCCGGCACGCGATTCCACCCCGCAGCCGTACGTTGCGCGCTGCAGATCCCAGCGGAGGCGTGAGGGCGACTGCCTGAATACACGGGCGACGCACAGCGATCCGCCACCTCGGCCCGTCCGTTGCATGGGATCGGAGCCGCCGCCACTTTCGGCTCCCTCGTTCCCGTAGAGCCGGGCGGCTCCGTCCCCAAAAGCTGGAGGCGTCATGGACCGCGACAGCGAATCCCTGCTCGGGCGGATCCTGAGCGAGCCGATATCCGCGCAGCAGGCGGAGGAGAGCCAGGAGGCGGGCGTCACGCTCGAGGAGATCGTGGCTCGGCGTGCGGCCGGCGCCGTATACTCAGGCCCTGAGCGCAGAGCGCAGGGCTACCTGATCGCGGAGGTTCTCGCCTACTCTCCGCCGGTGAACGGGCAGGAGCCCGAGTTCGACCGCCCGCGGTGATGGCTCTCCCGCGCTCGGAATGACCGAGGGCGCGTACCCGGCTGCAGGCGCAGTAGCCGGAGCGGTGGCAGCCCACTTCGCCCGGCACCTCGCCGAGGCGCGGCTGAGCGGGACCGTCGGGCTCGCCCCGGAGCCGGATGCGGCCACCATCGAGGCGATCATCGACGCCGCGTTCTGGGCCAGTCTCCGGCGTGAAGAAGATCATCTTCCCACGATCTCGCTGGTCTATCTCCCGCCCGAGCAGGCGAAGCAGCCGTTGAGGTTCGAGCGGCTCCTGCCGCTCGCCGTCGCGCTCGCCGCCACCGCGGTGCTGGTCCTCGTCCTGCGCGCCACCGAGTCGCGTCGACTGCTGCCGCTGGCGCTCGGTGGCGTGGTCGCCGGGCTCGCCTTCGCCTGCGCGCCGTCGGGTCTGCTCGCCGCGGCGCCGTTCGTCGTGCTGCTGCCGCATCTCCTGCCGCTGCTGCGCGTCCCCGCCGTGCCGCGCGCGCTGGTGGCGGCCGGCATCCTGACGCCGGGCGTCGTGAC
>JAHWJV010000112.1 GCA_019348265.1 Gemmatimonadota bacterium | reverse complement strand
AGCAGGCTCGAGACGCCGGACGCCGACCCGCGGCGCAGCAGGAGCAGGAGCAGCAGCACCGCGCCGAGCGACAGGACGAGGACCAGCCAGGCGAGCGCGGCGACGAACTCGCCGGTCCAGTCGATGCGGAACGACTCTGTCGTCGCGGCCGCCGCGAGCAGCAGGGCCGAGGCGGCGGCGTACTGCACAGCGGTGCCCCACACCAGCGGGATGCCGTCGCCGTGCCGCTTCTGGTAGAGCGTCGCGGTGGTCCCCGAGGCGAGCGCGACGCCCAGGCAGAGGGGGAGCGCGACGAGGAACACCACGACGCCCGCGGTGAGGTCGGCCGACCAGGTCGCGCGGAAGCTGGTGTCGAGCGCCCCGGGCGTCGCCGCGACGGCCGCGACCACCGCGAAGGCCGCACCGAACGTCAACACCTCCTTCAGGCTGAACAGCCGGGTGGACAGCCAGGGGACGATGTCTCTCTGTCTACGCTCGGGCATTATTCGGGGAGTTCAAGTTCTGCCGCACCACCCCATCTCCGGCCTTCGTGCTCGGGTTCAGAGGCGCACGATGTTAAGTTCGTGCACCGCACCGGTCAACCGATCAGGGCAGGAACGGGTGGACCGGCTCCCGAAAACGTAGAGGGGAGCCCCAGATGAGATGGCAAGGGCCGCAGGAGCCGGAGGGTTGCATTCCCTGAACGCAACCCTGATATTCAGCGGCTGTCGCGCGGCCAGAACCGAGTATTGCCGAGCCTTTCTGCAGCCGACGGGAATACGTTTCAGATGGAACTTCGTAACGATTCCACCCCACCGCCAGCGACGTCAGCCGGCGTTTCCGTCGTCGTGCCGTCGTACAACCACGCACAGTACGTCGAGAAGTCCTTGCGCTCGATCCTGGCGCAGACACTCGCCCCGGCCGAACTGATCGTGATCGACGACGGCTCCCGGGACGGCTCGCCGCAGATCATCGATCGGGTGCTGAAGGACGCTCCCTTCCCCTGCGAGCTCGTCGCCCGTGGCAACCGGGGGCTCTGCGCGACGCTGAACGAGGGGCTGGCGCGCAGCCGGGGCGAGTACTTCACCTACCTGGGCTCCGACGACGCGTGGCTGCCCGACGCCCTGCGGGAGCGCGTGGAGCTCCTCCAGGCGCGGCCGGAGGCGGTGCTCGCCTACGGCCACTTCTACGTGATGGATGGCCAGGGTCAGGTGGTGGGGAGCACGCTCGACTGGGGCGTGGGGTTCACGGACGGTGACGCCCGGCGGATGCTGCTGGTCCCGCTGATCCCGCAGAGCTCCACCGTGGTGTACCGCCGTGCGGCGGTGTCGCGCTACGGCTGGAACGAGCAGGCGCGGCTTGAAGACTACGAGCTCTTCCTTCGAATGAGCGCCGACGGGGAGTTCGCGCTGGGGCCGAGCGTCCTGTCGATGTGGCGGCACCACGGGCGCAACACGAGCGGGAACACCTCCATGATGATGGAGGAGTTCATCGCCGCACAGCTGCAGGTGGCGGACGTGCTCGGGATCAACCAGGAGGAGATCGCCGCCAGCCAGGCGGCGATCCGGTTCAACTGTGCGTCGGAGTTCCTGGACGCGGGCGACCGGTGGAAAGCAGCCCGGCTCACGCTCGGGAACCTGCGGGGCGCGCCGTCCGCCTCAGCCGCCCTGCTGCGGTTGGCTCGGCTGGCGACGCCGCTGCGAGTGCTGCACTGGCGGGATGAACGGCTGCGGAGGAAGAATCGCGAGCGCTACCGCTCGGTCGCGCTCCAGCCGTGACCGCAGCGGAAGCGACGAACGGCGGTCGGCCGCCCCGGGTGCTCATGCTCCTGGAGCACGGGGCCGCGAGCCACTGGTGGGAAAGCTCCCTGCCGGTGTTGCGGGCGTCCGGCGTCGAGCTTACCGTCGCGACCGTTTTCGGGCGCGGACCGCTGCACGAGAACCTGGAGCAGGCGGGGTGCGGACCCGTGCTCACCCTGGGGTGCCGGACGAGCCGGGATTACCCCAGGGGAGCGCTGGCGCTGGCACGGCTGGTTCGCGAGCACGGAAGCGACGTCATCCACGCGAACGAGACCATCGCGGGAACGATCTGCGGCGTGGGCGGGAAGCTGGCTCGGCGCGGAGTGCGCATCTTCCATCGCCACCACAACATCATCGAGGACAGACGGCAGGTGCTGTTCAGCCGGCTGGCGAGCCGCTGGACGGACCTGACGATGGCGGTTTCGAAGTCTTCGGCGCAGCACGCGCAGGAGATCGACCGGGTCTCGCCCGGCCGCATTCGAGTCGCATACAACGGGGTGCGTGAGCTGCGGCGCGTGTCCGCGGACGAAGTGGCCGCGCTCCGCCGACGGCTGGCGATCCCGGCCGCCGCCCCGGTGCTCCTGGTGGTGGCGCGGCTTTGGAAGGAGAAGGGGCATCGCACGCTGCTCGAAGCGTTGTCGCCCCTCACGACGCGGCTGCCGCGGTCATTGCACGTGGTGCTCGTCGGGAGCGGGCCGGAGGAAGCGCCGCTCCGCCGCCAGGCGGAGGAGTTGGGGAGAGTGGTGGTCCACTTCGTCGGCCATCAGCTCGACGTCGCACCCTGGTACGCGCTCGCCGACCTGGTCGTCGTCCCGAGCTTCCAGGAGTCCTTCAGCCTCTCCGCCGTCGAAGCCATGAGCTGCCGGCGCCCCGTCGTGGCGACCCGGCTCGGCGGGCTGGTTGAGGTGGTCGAAGACGGCGTGACGGGGGTGCTGGTGAACCCCGGGGACGCGGGAGCGCTCGCCGCCGGACTGGGTGAGCTGCTGCGGTCTCCGGAAGAGATGGAGCGCATGGGGGCAGCGGGCTACGAGCGGTTCCGCGCGCGGTTCACCCTGGAGGCGATGATCGCGGGGTGGCGCTCGGTGTACAGCGAGGCGATGGCGAACGCAGGATTGGGACAGAAGGCACTTTGAAGGTGGAGCGATGAGCAAAGCGGGCGTAGGACATGGAAGATCCGCGGAGGGAGCGCCTCCGGCGGTCTGCATGCTGGTTACCGACTTCGACGCGGCCACGGGCGGCCTGCAGAAGACATCCCGCTTCCTGCTGCGGGGGCTCAACGGGAGGGGTGGGCGGACCTACGTGCTGGCCCGCAACTATCACAATCGGCCGCGCAACGAGGTGGAGGACGGCACCGTCGTCCACCGCTCCCCCGTGCTGAGCCGCGTGCTGCCGGCGCTGAACTCCCTCGTCTACCTGGCGGACGCGCTCTGGTGGCTGGTGCGCAACCGGCGGCACTACGACGTGATCCACTGCCAGCAGATGTACGGCCCCGCCATGGTGGGCCTGATCGCGAAGAAGCTGCTGCGCAAACCCGTTTCCGTGGGACTGCACATGAGTGGCGAAACGCTGGGTGAGGTGGCGATCGCCCAGCGTCTGCCGCTCGCCCGCTTACGGCTACGCCAGTACCGGGGCGTGGATCGCTGGGTGGCGCTTTCTAGCGAGATGGAGCGCGAGATCCACACCCTCGGGGTGGCCGCGAAGCAGGTGACCGTCATCCCGAACGGTACGGTACTCCCCTCCGTGGCCGCCTTCGACGCCGAGACCCGCCGCCGCCACCGTGCCGCGCTGGGACTGGCCCACCCGAAGATCGCGGTGTTCAGCGGAAGGCTGAGCTGGGAGAAGGGGCTTGACGTGCTGCTTCGCGCGTGGAAGCTGGTCGCCGAGCGCCATCCGCAGGCGCACCTCCTGATCCTGGGCGAGGGCGTACCGCACCGGAACGTGGAGCCCGAGCTGCGCGCCCTGCACCGCAGCCTCGGCCTGGAAGAGGTGGTCCATTTCCTCGGCCACGTCTCCAACGTCGGCGACTACCTGCTGGCGTCCGATGCGTACGTGCTTCCGACCCGCTCCGAGGGGCTCTCCTGCGCGCTCGTCGAAGCCATGGCGGCGGGGACCGCCATCGTGACCACCAACATTCCGGCCAACCTCGACATCGTCCAGGACGAAGCCACCGGGCTGTTGGTGAACACGGACGACCCGGAGGCGCTGGCAGCTGCCCTGGGGCGCATCTTCGACGACCCGCAGCTCGGCGAACGCCTCGGCCGTGCCGCACGCCAGAAGGCGGAGCGTGACCTTTCGGTGGAATCGATGACGTCGCAGTACGCCGGCCTGTACTCGAGCATCGTGGCCCCGGAGTGACCTCGTCCTCTATGCCACTCAAGGTCCTGAACCTGGCGAGCACGCCGGGCGGCATCGGTGGGGTCGAGAGCCTGCTGCTCAGCGCGGTGGACAAGTACGACACGCGGCGGTTCGACGTCTCGTTCTGCAACCTCTTCGACGCGGGCGGAGAGGACAGCGTCTTCCCCGCCGGACTGCGCGCGCGCGGGGCACGCTACCTGGAGGTGCCGGGTAGCGGCTGGCGCGATCTGCCCACGCTCGTCGCTCGGCTCGTGGCCCTGCTGCGCCGCGAACGCTTCGACGTGCTGCACTCGCACATGCTGCACGCGACCATAGTGGGCCACCTCGCGGCACGGATCGCGGGTGTGCCCGTACGGATCGCCAGCCGGCAGTACACTGGAGAGGCCTTCCAGAACAAGAGGGCGTGGGTGCGCGCTCTCGACCGTCGTGCGTTCCGGACCGCGACGCACGTCGTCGCCGTCTCCCGGGCGGTACGTGATACCCTGGTACACGAGGACGGCATCGCGCCCGAGCGCATCTCCGTGGTTCACAACAGCATCGACCTCGCGGCCATCGACGCCGCGAGACTCGATTCGCCGTTGCCCTGGCCCCCCGATTGGGAGGAAAAGCTCCTGCTCGGCTACACCGCCAGCCTGACCTGGCGTAAGGACCACGCCAACCTGCTTCGGGCGTTCGCACGGGTACTCGCGGAAGAGCCGCGTGCACGCCTGGTGCTGGTGGGCGAGGGGCCGGAGCGGGGGAGCCTCCAGGCGCTGGCGGCCGAACTTCAGGTTGCCGACCGGGTTCTGTTCACCGGGCGCCGGAGTGACGTGCCGGCACTGGCCCGTCACTTCCATCTCTACGTTCACCCGCCGTTGCACGAGCCCTTCGGCATCGCGGTAGCCGAGGCAATGGCCGTGGAGAAGCCGGTCGTGGGCACCAGCGTCGGCGGGATCCCCGAGGTCGTGGGGGAGGATGCGGGATTGCTGGTCCCGCCGGGAGATCCGGCGGCGCTCGCCTCGGCCATCCTGCGGGTGGTCCGCGACCCGCCGACCGCCGCACGCATGGGCCAGCATGGACGGCAGCGGGCCGAACGGCACTTCGCCGTGGAGGTCACGGTGGAACGATACCAGGAGCTTTACAGCCGCTTCGCGAACGGTGGACGGTCCTAATTTGTTTCGATCCGAACAGCTGAGCGGGTGGGGGCGTTTTCCGGTGGAGAGAGCCAATCTCTACCGTCCCGAGCGGGGCGCGGAGGTCGGCCGGATCCTCACCACCGCGGCGGACCCCACCTACATTTCCCGAGGGCTCGGGCGCAGCTATGGGGACGCCGCGCTGAACCGGGAGGCGGGCGTGATCTCTCACGTGCGGCTGAACCGGTTCCTGGGCTTCGATGCGAACACCGGGATCCTCGAGTGCGAGGCGGGATTGAGCTTCGCGGAAATCATCCAGGTGTTCCTGCCGCGGGGCTACTTCCTCCCGGTAACCCCCGGGACCAAGTACGTGACGGTGGGCGGTGCGATCGCCAGCGACGTGCACGGGAAGAACCACCATCGGGACGGCACCTTCGGCCGTTTCCTGGTGGATTTCCGGCTCCAGATCGCCTCGGGCGAGGTCCTCGTCTGCTCGCCCGAGCAGAACCGGGACGTCTTCTGGGCCACGGTGGGCGGGATGGGCCTGACGGGGGCCATCCTCTCGGCGCGCTTCCGTCTGGTTCCGGTGGAGTCCGCGTACGTGGAGGCGGATTACCAGAAGGCCCCCGATCTGGACGCGGCGCTCGCCGCCTTCGCCGGGTCCGATGAGGGCTACCGGTACTCGATGGCCTGGATCGACTGCCTGGCGTCGGGACGTTCCCTTGGACGTTCCGTGTTGATGCGCGGCAACGACGCCCCGCGGGAGCGGGTGCGCGCCCCGGACCGTGACCCGCTGGCGCCCCCGGCCAAACGCGCCCTGTCGGTGCCTTTCGATGCGCCGTCCGCCCTACTGAACCGGTTCAGCATTCGCGCGTTCAACGGGCTCTACTACTCGTCGCACCGGGACGCGACCGGGCGGCTGGTGGACTTCGACTCCTTCTTCTACCCGCTGGACTCGGTCGGCCATTGGAATCGCCTGTACGGCAAGCGGGGCTTTGTGCAGTACCAGGTGGCGTTCCCTCCGCAAACGGCGGAGGGCGGCCTGCGGGCGCTGCTGGAGCGGCTTTCGGGCACGAGGCGCGCTTCGTTCCTCGCCGTATTGAAGCGGTTCGGGCCAGCTAACGAGGGGCTCCTCTCCTTTCCCTTCGAGGGCTATACGCTCGCTCTCGACCTTCCGGGCGCGTCCGGGATCGAGGAGTTCGTGCGTACGCTGGACGATCTGGTGCTGCGCTACGGCGGCCGCGTCTACCTCGCCAAGGACGCCGTCCTGTCTCCGGAGAGCTTCGCGGCCATGTACCCGCGGGCGCAGGAGTTCGTGCGCATCAAGCGGAGGCTCGACCCCGAGGGCCGGATCTCCTCGTCGCTCGCGCGACGGATCGGGCTTGCCGGATGAACGTGGGGGCACCTCCCGTACGTCCGGGAAAGGCCGGCGGCGTCGTTCTGGTCCTCGGGGCCACGTCGGGAATCATGCGCGCCGTGGCGCACGAGCTCGCCCGTCACGGCCACGACCTCGTGCTCACCGGGCGCGACCGCGCCGAGACGGAAACCCTGGCGGCGGATCTCCGGATCCGCTACGGCGTGCGGACGCGGGCACGCCAGTTGGATGCGTTGGCCTTCGAAACACATGCGCGGGAGATCGAGGACTGTATCGACGACGCGGAGGGGCAGCTGGCCGGAGCCGTGCTCGGCATTGGCTACCTGGGCGAACACGCACGGGCGCAACAAGATAGCCTCGAAGCCCGGCGCATCGTTGACACGAACTTGACCGCTTGTATAACTTTGCTCACGCCTCTCGCCAACCACCTTGAAGCGAACGGCCGCGGCTTTCTTTGCGTGCTCTCGTCGGTGGCGGGGGATCGTGGGCGGCAGAGCAATTACGTGTACGGGGCGGCCAAGGCGGGGCTGTCGGCCTACCTCTCGGGGCTGCGGAATCGTTTGCACCATTCGGGGGTACAGGTAACCACCGTGCTCCCGGGCTTCGTCGACACGGCAATGACCTACGGCAAGGAGGGGATGTTCCTGGTCGCCCCTCCGGAACGGATCGCCCGTGGGATCGTGCGCGCCGTCGACCGGCGCCGGGACGTGGTCTACCTGCCCGGCTTCTGGCGGGGGATCATGCTCGTGATTCGCAGCATCCCGGAAGCGCTGTTCAAACGGCTGCGCCTCTGATTTTTCACCGAATAGACCCTGCTCATGTCCCTATTGGCCAGTGAGGCGCTGCCAAGTCGCCTCCCCGGCGCGTTGGAGGATTCCTTCATATCGGCGCCCATCCGCAGGCCCCTGCTGCAACTGCTCCGCCCCAGGCAGTGGATCAAGAACATCTTCGTCCTGGCACCCGTCATCTTCGCGGGGCTCTTCTTCGACGGGGAGGCGGTCGGGCGGGCGCTCCTGGCGGGGGCGATCTTCTCGATGGCCGCCTCGGCCGTCTACCTCCTCAACGACCTGCTGGACGCGGAGCGCGACCGGCAGCATCCGACGAAGCGGTTCACCCGCCCCATTGCCGCGGGGGTGGTCTCCACGCGGCAGGCGGTCACCCTCCTGGGCGCGCTCTGCTTGATCCTGTTGCTCGCGCTCACATGGTGGCCGGTGGTCGGGCTGGTGGTGGCGCTCTACCTAGCGATCAACGTCGCGTACTCGTTCAAGCTCAAGCACGTCCCGGTCGTCGATCTCTTCTGCATCGCCACCGGCTTCGTTCTTCGCGTGTGGGTCGGTGCGCTCGCGGTGGAGGTGCCTCTCTCCTCGTGGATGCTCATCACCACACTCTGCCTGGCCCTCTACCTGGCCGCCATCAAGCGGCGGACCGAGCTGACCCGCAGCGGCCGCGGGGGACGGGCGGTGCTCGGCGCGTACTCGGTGGTGCTGCTGGACCGCTACGCGGAGATCGCGGCCGTGAGCTCCATTCTCTTCTACGGGCTCTACGTCATGGAAGTGCGGCCGGAGCTCACGGTCACCATCCCGCTCGTCCTCTTCGGGCTGTTCCGCTACTGGTTCATCGTGGAGAAGCAGGACGCGGGCGAGTCGCCGACGGACGCTCTCTATTCCGACCTGCCCCTCCTGCTGACCGTGGCGGCCTGGGGGGTGCTATCCGGCACGGTGCTCTGGATCAGCCAACCGTAGCGGGCTCGTGAGCATGGCGTACGTGGTGGCCCCTCTCGCAGGCTGGCTGATGGCGGGGAGCCTGAAGTTCGTGGTCAACTCCATGCGCAGCCGCAGGCTCGCCTGGGACCTCATCGGCTATGGCGGTATGCCCAGCACGCACACCGCCATCGTGACCACCACGACCTTCCTCGTCGGCCTGAAGGAGGGCTGGGCCACCCCCGTCTTTTCGCTCGCGGCCACGCTGGGCTTCATCGTGGTCATCGACGCCCTCAGCCTGCGCAGGCAGATCGGCGCGCATGCGGCCGCCTTGAACCTGCTGCGGCGCGGCGAGCCTGCATACATCCCCCTTCGTGAGCGCCTGGGGCACCACCGGCTGGAGGTCCTGGGGGGCGCCATGGTCGGGTTCGTTGCGGCGCTACTGCTCTCGTTCCTCTGAATGGCACCTGAATGATCATGCTTGCCGCGTTCCGAGTCTTCCTTACCTCGGGTCCCCGATGGGTGGCACTTCTCGTAACTGCTCTCGTCTTGACCGGTTGTGAAGCGGACCCCGTCGCGACGCACGATGACCTCGGGGGGCGGTGCCCGATTCCGCCGCACCTGGCCTCGAATTTCTCCGGCCTCTCCAGGACCGTCACTGGGCTGAGGAGGGGAGAGGACATCACCATCGTCGCGCTGGGGTCGAGCTCGACCGCTGGCCTAGGAGGCCAGACACCCTACCCTGCGCGGCTCCAGGAAAAGCTCTCCGCCAGGTTCCCACGCTCCACCGTCCGGGTGCTGAACAAGGGCATTGGTGGAAACACCGCGGCGCAGATGGTCGAGCGGTTCCCGCGGGACGTCATGGCCCATGATCCAGACCTGGTGATCTGGCAGAGTGG
>JAHWJV010000111.1 GCA_019348265.1 Gemmatimonadota bacterium | reverse complement strand
GAGCGCGACTTCGAGGACTTGAACGACGTGCTGCGTGCCGCCTGGATCTTGCGGGACGCCAGCCGGGGTACTTTCGACATGGTCATGGGCTATGGCGAGATCTGGTCGGCGCAGATGCTTTCAGCCTTGCTCGGCGCCAGAGGCATCCGATCCGGGTGGATGAACGCGCGCGAAGTGGGTCGATCAGCTCGTCAGCGGCGAGCGGGAGCAGGATTTCGACGCCGAAGTCGCCGTGGGCGAACCGCTCGGTACGTGTGAGCAAGTGCGAATCACAAAGGCCGAGAGTACGATGCGTCGGGACGCGGGAAAGGTAGCCTCGCTTCCGAGCCTTTGCACTCCAGCCACGCCGGCGTTGACACACGGCGCGCGCCCATCTACCTTACTCCCGATTTTAATCCGATCTAAAAATTGTTTATCACTCACTGAAAAAAGGTTGCGGCATGGTAGACCAGGAACGGCGCGCGGATGCCCGCTGCATGCGGCGCTGGGCGTTGGCGGTGTTGCTGCTGTTGGCGCTGGTCCCGGGATATGTGCCCTTGGAGGGTCAGGCGTTGCGCGCCAACCTGTCGGGCGTGGTACTCGATGAGCTCGGGGATCCGGTGCCTCGGGCGGAGGTATACATCGTGGCGGCGGGCCGGCGCACCGTCTCAGACGAGCTGGGCAGGTTCACGCTTCGATCAGTCCCGGCCGGGCGGCATGTGGTCCAGGCGGCTCTGCTCGGATACGCGCCGGTGCGTCGAGAGCTGGCGGTCGGGGAGGCGAATGACTCTTTGACGATCACCCTGGCGCGGACCCCTCTTTCCATTCCCGGCGTTCAGGTCACGGGCACGGTAGGCGGAAACGACCCGCTGGCGCTCACACAGGCTACGTCGCAGCTCGCGGGCAAGGAGCTGGAGAGGGCGATGGGCGCGACGCTCTCGGAGACGTTGCGGCTGCAACCGGGCGTGGCGGTGCGGTCGATGGGGCCGGCAGCGAGCATGCCGGTGATGCGCGGGCTGACGGGCGACCGGATACTGGTGTTGCAGGACGGGCAGCGTACCGGCGATCTGTCCGGCTCGGCCGACGACCACGGGGTGACGATCGATCCGTTGACTGCCCAGCGGGTGGAGCTGGTCCGCGGGCCGGCGACCCTGATGTATGGGAACAACGCCATCGGCGGCGTGGTGAACGTGATCTCCGGCGACATCCCGAGCTACGTGCCGCTCCGGGCGGAATGGCTGATGAGCGGGCAGACCGAGAGCGCCTATCCCGGTGCATCGGTGAGCTTCAAGACGACGCAGCCGTTGAGCTCGCGCTTGGTCGTGACCGCGCGGGGCGGCGGGCGGAGCACCGAGTCCATGCGCATTCCCTCCGACCCGGTTCTCGGCAGCCGGCTCGCGAACACTCAGATGCGGAACCTGAGCGGCTCCGCCGGAGTGGGATACGCCACGGAAGCCGTCACGGCGGGAGCGGCGTTGAAGGCGTACGATTTCGCCTACGGCATCCCGGTACCTCCGGGCGCCGACCCGGTGAGCCTCAGCGGCCGTCGTTACGAGGCGAGCGGGCGGGGTGAGCTGTCGCTTCGGAGCGGGATAGTCCCGACGGTGAGGGTCGAGGCCACGGGGCAGGACTACACGCACGACGAGTTGGATGAGCGCTCCGGCGACGTCCTGCAGACGTTCGCGCTCCGGACGGAAGTGGTGAACGTGCTCGCGCGTCAGGGCCGATGGGGCCCACTCTCCGAAGGGGCCTGGGGAGTGTCGGGGCTGTTCAAGGACTATGTTGCGACCGGCCCAGCCGCGTTGACTCCGCCCGCGTGGTCGCGCGGGGTGGGGGCGTTCCTCTTCGAGGAGGTGGCGCTCCGCCCGGGCGGTGCCGCTCTGCAGGTCGGTGGCCGGTTCGACGACTACCGGGTCGCATCGCGGGACGCCGAGAAGTTCGGCCCCGGGCGCGAGCGGTCCTTTCAGGCGCTCTCGGGCTCCGTCGGGCTGCGCATCCCGCTGCCGCCCGCGCTGTCGGTGTCGGCGAGCGTCGCTCGTTCCTTCCGGGCGCCGACGGTCGAGGAGCTGTTCTCGAACGCGGCGCACGCGGGAACCGGCGCCGTCGAGCTGGGCAACCCGGAGCTCGAGGCGGAGCGCGGGCTGGCCGCGGAGGGATTGCTTCGCGTTCAGAACAGCCGCTGGAACGGCCAGTTCGCGGTCTACCGTAACCGGATCGACGACTACGTCTACCTCGCTGAGCGTGGCGACACCACGCTTTACGGCGTCACACTCCCTATCCTCTCGTACGCGCAGGACCGGGCGGTGTTGTGGGGCACGGAGGGGTCGCTCGAGTGGGCCGCCACGCCCAAACTGGTGCTCGGCGCGATGGGAGACCAGGTGCACGGAGTGCAGGCGGACGGGACGCCGCTCTCGTTCATGCCACCGCCACGGATCGGGAGCAGCGCGCGCTGGGACGACGGCACCTACTCGCTGGCGGCGGACGTACACCACGAGCTTCGTCAGGCGCGCGTTGGAGCGGCGGGTGAGCTCCCCACCCCGGAGCACACCATTCTCCGGATGAACGCGGGGGTTCGCTTCCGAGTGGCCGGGTTCGTCCACTCCGTCACCCTCCGCGCGGAGAACCTGGGGGACGAGACGCACCGCGAGGCGACCAGCCGCATCAAGGACTTCGCGCCCGGACCGGGGCGCAACATCGCACTGCTCTACCGCCTGCTCTTCTGACTGGACCCCCGCCGTCCGCGGCCGCTCCCATAGCGTGGAGCGGCCGCTCGCCTTATACGTGAGCGCTGGGCCCTCTCAGAGCGCGGGACATGGACCCGCGCTGCAACCCGCGCGCACGTACATGATCCAGGGTACTCCCAGCTCACCGATACCGGACAGCCTGGCCGTCCCGCTCCCGCCCCTGCTGGAGCGGTATCGGGAGCTGTACGCGCACGATCTAGGACAGAAGATCCTGCTCTTCCTGGGCTTCGCGCTTTTTCTCTACTCCCTGGCGCGGCTCGCCCGGCGGCTCGTCAGCGATCAGATCGAGGAGGTCAACCGGAGGCACGCGATCCGGAAGGGGATCGGGTATGCCCTGATCGCGATACTACTCCTCTTCGCGGTAGCTCTGTTCGCGGACTCGCTGGCGGGGTTCGGTACGGTCGTGGGCCTCATGCTGGCCGGGATCGCGGTCGCGCTGCAGGACGTGCTCAAGTCGGTCGTGGGCTGGCTCTACCTGTCCACCCGCTCGGGCGTCGAGGTGGGGAGCCGAATCGAGGTGGCGGGCGTGGCCGGCGACATCATCGACGTGGGCATGCTCAAGACCACTATGCTGGAGGTCGGGAACCTCGTTTTCGGAATGCAATCGACCGGGCGGCTCGTCACCGTCCCGAACTATCAGATGCTGTCGGCGAACGTCATCATCTCCGGGCACGCGAATCCCTTCGTTTGGCAGGAGGTCCGGATCGTCGTCCCCTTCGACAGCGACTGGCAGCGCGCCGAGGCCATCCTGCGCGGCGTTGGTGAAGAGCTGCACGCCGGGATCGAACCGGAGCTCCACGCCGGCTTCCGCCGCCTGGAGAAACGCTACGCTTTCAAGTACGGCACCCTCACCCCGATCGTCTACGTGACGCTCGGCGGCTCGGGCGCCGAGCTGACCCTCCGCTTTCTCACCTATGCGCGCGGGCGCCGCGGCAGCGAGGACCAGGTCGGTCGCCGGCTGCTCACCGCCTTCGCCGCCGAGCCCAACGTGCACTTCGCCTACGAGACCATGCGCGTGATCCGGCACGGCGAGCGGGATACGGGAATTCGTCAGTAGTTCGAAGTTCGAAGCGCAAAAGTGCAAAGTAACTCACCGCGGTTACTTTGAACTTTGCACTCTGCACTTTTGAGCCAACCGTTCAGACTTCTACATACGCCTCGGTCGGCAGACACGCGCAGACGAGGTTCCGGTCGCCGTAGGCGCTCTCGACGCGGGAGACGGCGGGCCAGAACTTCCGCTCGCGCGTCATGGCGTTCGGGAAAGCGGCGCGCTGGCGGGAGTAGGGACGGTCCCAGGCGTCGGCCGTCACGACCAGGGCGGTGTGGGGCGCGTGCTTCAGCGGGTTGCTGTCCCGATCCAGGATCCCCAGCTCGATTTCCCGGATCTCCTCGCGGATGGAGGTCATCGCCTCGCAGAAGCGGTCCAGCTCCCACTTGGCCTCGCTCTCAGTGGGCTCGATCATCAGCGTGCCTGCAACCGGGAAGGAGACGGTCGGCGCGTGGAAGCCGTAGTCCATCAAGCGCTTGGCGATGTCCTCCACCTCCACCCCAGCGGCCCCCCGCAGCGCACGCGTGTCGACGATGCATTCGTGCGCCACGGTCCCGTTGCGACCCTTGTAGAGAACCGGGTAGTGCTCCGCCAGCCGCCGTGCGATGTAGTTCGCGTTCAGAATCGCCACCTGGGTGGCGAGCGTCAGCCCGTCGGCGCCCATCAGCTTGATGTAGACCCAGGAGATCGGCAGGATCCCGGCGCTTCCCCAGGGCGCCGCCGATACGGCATGGTGCTCTTCGCCGGCCACCGGGACCACCGGGTGCCCGGGTAGGAAGGGGACCAGGTGCTCCGCCACACCGATCGGGCCCATCCCCGGTCCACCGCCGCCGTGCGGGATGCAGAAGGTCTTGTGCAGGTTCAGGTGGACGACGTCGGCGCCGAAGTCCCCCGGGCGACAGAGCCCCACCTGCGCGTTCATGTTCGCGCCGTCCATGTAGACCTGCCCGCCGTTCGCGTGCACCACCTCGCACACCTCGCGTACGGCCTCCTCGAACACGCCGTGCGTCGAAGGATAGGTGATCATCAGCGCGGCCAGCCGCTCCCGTGACTCCTCCGCCTTGCTCCGCAGATCTTCCAGGTCGACGTTTCCGTCCGGGTCGGTCTTCACCACCAGGACCTTCATCCCCGCCATCACGGCGCTCGCCGGGTTGGTTCCGTGGGCAGATTGAGGGATCAGGCAGATGTCGCGATGAGCGTCGCCGCGGCTCCGGTGGTAGCGCTGGATCGCCAGCAGCCCGGCGTACTCGCCCTGCGACCCGGCGTTCGGCTGCAGCGACACGGCCGCGAACCCGGTGATCTCGCGAAGCTGCTCCTCCAGCTGAGCGAACAGCTCCCGATACCCTTCCGTCTGCGACGCCGGCGCAAACGGGTGCAGCGACGCGAACTCAGGCCAGGTCACCCGGACCATCTCGGCCGTGGCGTTCAGCTTCATCGTGCACGAGCCGAGCGGGATCATGCCGTGGACGAGGGAGAAGTCCTGCTCCTCGAGCTTCCGCATGTACCGCAGCATCTCCGTCTCGGAGTGGTGCGTGTTGAAGACCGGATGCGTCAGGTACTCGCTCGCGCGACGCAGCGAGGTGGGGATCGCCTCCTCGGCAAGCCTGATCTGGCCGACCGCGCCGGCCTCGGCGCCGAAAAGCTCCAGGAGCTCGGCTACGTCCGCTTCCCGCACCGTCTCGTCCAGCGCGATCGCTACGGTTGCCTGGTCGAGGCGCCGCAGGTTGATTCCTCGCGCCTCGGCGCGGGACAGAACCGCCTCACTGCCGTCCGTCGGCTCTACCCGCAGCGTGTCGAAATAGGCGTCGCTCACGACGGTGTGGCCGAGCTCGCGCAGCCCCGCGGCGAGCGCCCCGGTGAGCCCGTGGACGCGCTCGGCGATCCGCCGGATTCCCGCCGGGCCGTGGTAGACGGCGTACATCCCGGCCATCACGGCGAGCAGCACCTGCGCCGTGCAGATGTTGCTCGTCGCCTTCTCCCGGCGGATGTGCTGCTCGCGGGTCTGCAGCGCCATGCGCAGCGCCGGGCGCCCGGTAGCGTCCCGCGAGACGCCGATGATCCGCCCGGGGATCTGGCGCTTGAACTCGTCGCGCGTCGCGAAGAATGCGGCGTGCGGGCCGCCGAAGCCCATCGGGACGCCGAACCGCTGCGAGTTCCCGACGGCGATGTCCGCTCCCAGCTCACCCGGTGGGGTCAGCAGGGTGAGCGCGAGCAGGTCCGTCGCCATGGTCACCAGCGCGCCGCTCTCCCGCGCCCGCCCGATGAACTCGCGCAGGTCCTCCACGCGCCCGTCGGTGGCGGGGTACTGCAGCAGCACGCCGAACACCGGCCTGCCGAAGTCGAAGGCGCCGTGCTCGCCGACGATGACCTCGAACCCGCGGGCCTCAGCGCGAGTGCGCACCACGTCGATGGTCTGCGGGTGGCAGTCGCTGGAGACCAGGAACGCGTTCCGCTCGGCGCCGCCCCGCGCCTGATAGGCCAGCGCCATGGCCTCGGCCGCGGCGGTGCCTTCGTCCAGCAGCGACGCGTTCGCCACCGGGAGACCGGTGAGGTCCACCACCGCGGTCTGGAAATTCAGCAGCGCCTCGAGCCGCCCCTGCGCTATCTCCGCCTGGTACGGCGTATAAGCGGTGTACCACGCGGGGTTCTCCAGCACGTTCCGCTGGATCACCGGCGGAGTGATCGTCCCGTGATAGCCCATGCCGATGTACGAGCGGAAGATCTGGTTCCGGCGCGCGATCCCGCGCAGCTCCGCCAGCACGTCCGGCTCCGTGCGTGCGGCCCCCAGCCGGAGCGGCCGGTCGAGCCGTATCCCGGCGGGTACCGTCGCGGCGATCAGATCGTCGAGCGACTCGTAGCCGATCAACTCTAGCATCGCCGCGATCTCCTCCTCGTTCGGCCCGATGTGCCGCGGGATGAAGGTCTCGCTCGGAAAACGGTCAGCGATCGTAGCACCCTCTGCGGGTGCGCTGGCGTACGCGTTCAACGGTCTGATCCGTTCGGGGTAAAAGCCTCTGGAATCCTTGTAATCTAGCCAAAAAACCAGCGCCACGCCATCCCGGACGAGTGGCTCGGCGGCCCAGTCCCCGATTCAGTCTTCAGTCTTCAGTCGACGGCCTCACCCGGCGCGCTGAGACTCGCCACGCAGTACCATGAATGGGCGAGGGGTTCAGATCCAGCAGGGGTCCGGCGCGAACCCACCAATTTGAACCTGATGCGGCAGACTGAAGACTGGCGACTGAAGACTGAAGACTTCTTTTCTGTAGACTTCTTTTCTTGACTCCCCCCGCCTCGCTCCCGTATTCTGGCCCGGTCCCGACGTGCCCTGTCCTGGTCGAACGCGCTCCACCGAGCCTGGAGGTTGTATGGCGAATGTACCCGCGGATCTGAAGTACACTGAAGAGCACGAGTACGTGAAGTCCGCCGGCGCGGGAGAGGTGGTGGTGGGGATCACCGACTACGCGCAGGGCGAGCTCGGGGACGTCGTCTTCGTCGAGCTCCCGAAGGTCGGCGCCTCCTACAAGCGCATGGACTCGTTCGGCACCATCGAGGCGGTGAAGGCGGTCTCGGAATTGTACTCGCCGCTGGCTGGCGAGGTCGTCGCCGTGAACGATGCCCTCGACGCGAACCCCGCCCTCGTCAACACCGACCCGTACGGCGCCGGCTGGATGATCCGCCTCCGCCTCACCGACCCCGCCGAGCTCGACTCTCTCCTGGACGCCGCCGCGTACGAGGGGAAGATCGGTTAACTTAGATGATGAACGATGGACGATGAGATGAGCTGAGCTCGGTTCATCATCTATCATTCATCATTCGAACGAAGAGAGGCGTCGTGGCGAAGCTGACCTGGCACGGGCACTCCTGCTTTACGCTCGAAACGGACGATGGGGCGCGGATCCTCTTCGACCCCTTTCTGGACGAGAACCCGGTCGCTGACATCCGGGCCAGGGAGATCGAGCGGCTCGACTGGATCCTGGTGTCTCATGGACACTTCGATCACTTCGCGGACTGCATCCCGCTGGCGAAGCGGACGGGCGCGACGGTGGTCTCCACCTTCGAGCTGGTCAGCTTCTGCCAGGCGAAGGGGGTCGAGAAGGGGCACGGAATGAACATCGGCGGGGGTCATCAGTTCCCCTTCGGCAGGGTGAAGCTCACGCCGGCGGTCCACACCGGTAGCATCGCCGGCGACGATGAAGGTGCGTTCACCACCGACCCGTGCGGTTTCCTGCTGACGCTGAACTCCGGGCAGCGTCTGTACCACTGCGGCGATTCGGCGCTGATCATGGACATGCAGCTCCTGCAGGGCCAGGTCGACGTCGCGCTGCTCCCGATCGGCGACAACTTCACCATGGACCCGCAGGACGCGGCGCTCGCGGTCGGCTACATCAAGCCGCGCGTCGTCATCCCGATGCACTACAACACCTGGGAGCTGATCGCCCAGGACCCGGCCGAGTTCCGGCGCCTCGTCGGCGACCGCGCCCATGTCGAGGTGCTCGAGCCGGGTGGCAGCTACGTATTCTAGGGAACAGGGAGCAGGGAACAGGGAACGGCAAGAGCCCGCTGTTCCCTGTTCACCATTCCCTGTTCCCTGGAGGTTCCTCGACACTCCTCCGTCGGCCGGAGCCTGGAACATGGCCTTCGATGAGGCGCTGATGGAGGCGGTGCGGGGCGGGGGGCCGCCGACCGTGCGCTTCTACCGCTGGGCGCCGGCGTGCCTCTCGCTGGGGCGGAATCAACCCGCGGCGGGGCGCTACGACCTGGCGGCGATCGCCAAAGCCGGGGTGGACGTGGTGCGGCGCCCGACCGGCGGGCGAGCGGTGCTGCACGACCGGGAGCTCACCTATTCCGTCGTGATGCCAGAGGGTCTGCTCGGGTCGGCAAGGGCGGCGTACGCGGCGATCAACGCCGCGCTTGCTGCCGGGCTGCGACGGCTGGGCGCCGAGGTCGACCTGCAGCCCGCGAGCGCCACCCGCGCGCCCGCGCCCTCACTGGCTCCCTGCTTCCGCGAGCCGGCCGAGGGCGAGGTCGTCGCCGGCGGCCGCAAGCTGATCGGCAGCGCCCAGTACAGCCAGGGCGGCGTGACGCTGCAGCACGGCTCACTCCTCTTCTCAGACGATCAGCGCGCAGTGCAGGCGCTGCTCCTCGAGCCGACCGCTCCGGACGAAGCCCCCGCCGTGCTCTCATCCCTGCTGCGGCCGCTTCCTCCGTGGGGGGCGCTCACCTCCGCGCTCGTAGCCGGTATGGCCGAGGTGATCGGCGCCCGTTTCGACACGGGCGCGGCGTCGCCGGCCGAGGTGGTGTAGGTGAACACGAAGGCCCGGTCGGCGACGGTGAGGCCGTCGGTGGAGGTGCCTCCCCGCTGGATGAGGCGGCGCAGGTTGCCGTCGTCGTAGTACTCGAAGTCGAGGGCGGAGCCCGAGTGGTCGCTCAGGCGCTTGACCTTGCCCCGAATCTGGGGCTTCTTGGCGTCGGCCTTGGTGTAGTAGGTGATGTTGAAGGCCCGGTTGGCGGCCGGCGTGGTG
>JAHWJV010000110.1 GCA_019348265.1 Gemmatimonadota bacterium | reverse complement strand
TCAGTACCGCCTTCTCGGCCTCCACCGCCTTCTCCCGCTGACCGATCTGCCCGGCACGCTGGTCCTGCGCCTGAATCTTCTCCTCCAGCATCTGGAGCTTGCGATCCAGCGACTCGCTCCGCTCCGCGATGCGGCGCTCGGATCGTTCCATGTCGTCGCGCCGGCGCGCCTCCTCCCGTTCCCACTCTTCCTTCGCGCGGAAAGCTTCCTCCTTGCCCGCGAGGATCTCCGCTTTGCGCAGGTTGTCAGCGTCGGTGCGTGCGCTAGCGAGGAGCCGGTCCCGCTCCTCCTCCGCGCCGGTCCGGACCCGCGCAGCCGCGGCTTGCCCAGCGAAGTAGGCGAGGGCGAAGCCAGCGGCCGCGCCGAGAAGACCCCCGATGAGGGCCAGGATGATTGGATCCATTGAAGTAGGACATCTCCATACGGGCGCAGCCCGTTCAAGTATTTTATGCGTTGCGCGGAAGGTGCCCCATCATGCCCGACGGGTCGTGCGAACTGAACGGATAGGGCCTGGAAGCTCTCTACGGATGGACCGCGAGTGGCGAGGCTTTCCCGGACGATGGGCGGGAGACCGCGGGAGGAAAATAGACAGACCGTCTGTGGGGGCGCAAGCCCAGTAGGGATGCACGATTGCGCCACCCCGGGCTAGCTGTCGCGGCCGCGTCCGTCGCTGGCGGCTCGCTCGAGCAGATCGGCCATGGCACCCGCGCGCCGGTCCATCTCGTCGCGCAGGGTGCGTAGCTCCTCACGAAGGCGGAAGAGCTCGTCGGTGATCACCAGTGCCGCGAGAATGGCCGTGCGGTGCGCTTCCAGAGCGTTGCCCGGCCCGAGCGCCCGGATGGTCGAGTCCACGTGCGCCGCCACCGCATGGGTGTACTCCGGAGGGGCGTCGGATCGCAGCACGTGCCTCTCCCCCGCGATCTCGACCGCGACGCTGTTCTTCGGAGCGGGAGCCTTGCTCCTGCTCATGGCTCGATTCCCAGCGCCACGAGACGCTTCAGCACGCTCTGCACGCGAGCGCGTGCTTCGGCGAGCCGGCTCTGCAGCGCGGCATTCTCCGCGCGAACCCGGCGAACTTCGGCGCGTGGGTCGCCCGGGAGCGGCTGCGCGGCGGAAGCGACTTCCTCGAGCGCTTCCCGCAGGCGCGCCACCTCGTCCTCCGCTTCGAGCGCCCGGCGGCGCCAGTAGCCGATCCCCTCGGCGGTTTCGGAGACGAGGCGCTCGAGGCGGTCCCACTGCCGCGGGAGCTCGCGGCCGACGCGCTCACCTGCGAGAGACATTCAGCTCCTCCAGCGCCCGAAGCACGCCGTCCACCGAGCGATCTACCTCCGCGTCTGTCAGAGTACGGTCGGGGCGTCGGAAGCGCAGCCGCCACGCCAGGCTACGCGTCCCCTCCGGGATCCCGGCGCCGGCGTACAGGTCGAACGGGCCCACTTCCTCCAGCAGCGTCCCGGCCGCCGAGCGGATCACCCGCTCCAGCTCCGCGGCCGCGGTGCCCTGGGGAACCAGCAGCGCGAGGTCCCGCTCCACTGCCGGGTACTCGGGAAGCGGTGCGTATCTGATCGACGCTACGTCCGCCGCCGACAGCGTGATCTCCAGACCGAAGAGCCGATCGGCCCACGCGGGAGAGTCCACCGAGCTCGCCAACACCGCGCCGGCCTCAGCGCGCACGGCGCCCACCCCGGAGACCTCGAATCCCTCGACCGCGTCGAGGAGTCCCGTCGCCCCGCCCACGGTGGCGGGCTGCGGCGCGGCCGCTCCCAGCGTAGCGGCGAGCTCCTCCAGCAGCGCCTTTAAATCCCAGAGATCGTACGATCGTCCCGGGCCGCTCCAGTGCAGCGGCTCGCTGAGCCCGGTGAACGCCGCGGCGACGCGGATCTCTTCGCGGGGGACGGTCTCCCCCGGCGCCGGCAAGAACGCGGTGCCGATCTCGTAAAGTCGTACGTTCCTCACGCCGTGCGCCCAGTTGTGCTCTACACGCCGAAGCAGCCCCGGCAGCACGGCGTCCCGCAGGTGGCTCTCCTCGGACGAGAGAGGGTTGAGGAGTGGTACGCGACTGTCCGCCGCCGGCGCGAAGCCGGCCGTCCGCGCCTCCAGGAATCCCCAGCGGGTGAAAGTCTCACGCACCCGACGCAGCACCGGAACTAGCGGATCCTCGGGCACCGTGGTAGGCCGGAAGGGCGCGAGCTGCTCCGGGAAAGACGCGTATCCGCGGCGGCGGGCGATCTCCTCGATCAGGTCTACCTCGCGCGTGACGTCCGGACGGTATCCGGGCACCCGCACCGCAAGCCCGTCCGCGCCAGCTTCCATGACGAACCCGATCGGCTCCAGCAGCCGCTCGATCTCAGATTCGTCGAGCTCGATCCCCAGCAGGCGAGTTACGCGCTCGAGGCGAAGCGGAACGATCATTCGCGGCGCCGACCCGGAGCCGACTTCCAGCAGTGTCGGCTCCGGGGACCCGCCCGCGATCGCGAGGATCAGATCGACGACTCTGGAAAGGGTGGGAAGCTGAAGCTCGGGATCGACGCCACGTTCGAACCGGTGAGAGGCGTCCGTCGAGAGCCCCAGGAAGCGGGCGGCTTTCCGCACCCGCTGCGGCTCGAACGACGCGCACTCGATCAGGAGATTGGTGGTCCCCGCCGTGACCTCGCTCTCTTCACCGCCCATTACGCCAGCCAGCGCCACCGCGCGCTCCGCGTCGGCGATCACCAGGATCTCGGCGGTCAGCTCGCGCTCGACACCGTCCAGCGTGCGGAGCGTCTCGCCCGGCCTCGCCCGGCGCACCCGGATCTCCCCGCCGCCGAGGCGGTCCAGGTCGAAGGCGTGCAGCGGCTGCCCCATCTCGTGCAGGACGTAGTTCGTCGCGTCCACCAGGTTGTTGATCGGTCGCAGGCCGACGCTCCGGAGCCGCGTCGCCAGCCACTCCGGGGACGGGCCGACACGCACTCCGCGGACGATGGCCGCGGTGTAGCGCGGGCAGCCCACCGCATCCTCGATCACCACGCGGATGCCCTCCATCTCACCGTGATCCCCACCAGCGTTGCGCGTCGCCAGAGCAGGGGGCTCCGCTGAGAAGGGACGGAGCGTGATGTCGGCCACGCCGCCCGGCGCCAGCTCCCGCGCGACGCCCACGTGCGAGAGCAGGTCGGGCCGGTTCGGTGTCACGTCCACGATCAGGCGCGTGTCGTTCAGCCCGAGCTGGTCCACCAGCGACGCGCCGAGCTGCCACTCGCTCCCGGAGAGAGCCATGAGCCCGGCATGGTCCCGTCCGAGCCCCAGCTCGCGCGCCGAACAGAGCATCCCCTCGGAGAGCTCGCCGCGCAGCTTCGCCTTGCGTATCTCCACACCGCCCGGCAGCGACGACCCGATCGGCGCGAAGGGATAGTATCCTCCGGCTTCGACGTTCGGCGCGCCGCACACCACCTGCAGCCGCGCTCCGCTCCCCGCGTCCACCGAGCACAGCCGAAGGCGGTCGGCGTTGGGGTGCTGCCGCACCTCGTCCACGCGCGCGATCACCACGTCCCCGATCCCCGCGCTCAGCTCCACCAGCTCGTCCACAGGCGCCCCCCGCATGGCCAGCGCATCCGCCAGCTCGGAAGGAGTGGCGGTGATGCTCGGGGCGAGGGCGCGGAGCCAGTTGTAGGAGACGTTCATGATGCGAGGATCGAGTTCAGCTGTCAGTCGTGAGTCGTCGGTCGTCGGTCGTCGGTCGTCGGTCGTCGGTCGCCAGTCGTCAGTCGCCAGTCGGACTGGAGACTGACGACTGACGACTTCCTTTCACACAAACTGCTCCAGGAACCGTACGTCGTTCTCATACAGCAGGCGGATGTCCGGGATGCCGTACCGCTGCATGGCGATGCGAGCGGGGCCCAGGCCGAAGGCGAAGCCTGTGTACCGCTCGGGATCGTAGCCGACCGCCTCGAAGACGGCGGGGTCCACCATTCCGGCGCCCCCGATCTCCATCCACCCGGTGCGCTTACAGGCGCTGCAGCCAGCGCCCCCGCAGAGCTGGCAGGAGACGTCCACCTCCGCCGACGGCTCGGTAAAGGGGAAGAAGGACGGGCGGAAACGCGTCTTCGTGGTGGGGCCGAAGAAGCGGCGCGCGAACTCGGAGATGGTCGCCTTGAAGTCGACGAAGGTGATCCCCTCGTCGACGGCCAGCCCTTCCAGCTGCTCGAATCCCGGCGCGTGCGAGGCGTCGAACGGATCGCGGCGGAAGACCATCCCCGGGACGACCACGCGGACGGGCGGCCGGAATTGCTCCATGACTCGCGCTTGCACAGGGGACGTGTGCGTCCGCAGGAGCAGCGACTCGCCCAGGTAAAAGGTGTCGTGCATGTCCACCGCCGGGTGATCCAGCGGCGTGTTCAGCTTCACGAAGTTGTACTCGACCGTCTCTACCTCGTGACCTCGCACGCGGCTGAAGCCGAGATCGCGGAAGATGTCGCAGATCTCGTCGACGACCAGCGTCACCGGGTGCACGCCGCCGCGCCAGCGCGCGCGCCCCGGCAGGGTCAGGTCGACGTGAGCCTCCGGGGCGGCTGCGACCTCGCAGGCCGCCTTCCGCTCGTCGATGCGGGCGGAGAGCACCTCCTTGACGCGGTTCGCCTCGGCTCCGACGCGCGGCCGCTCCTCCGGCGAGAGCCCGCCGAGACCCCGCAGGATCCCGGTCAGCCGACCCTTGCGACCGAGCAGGTCCACGCGCAGGCGCTCGAGCTCCTCCGCGCCGTCCGCGGTCGCGATCGAACCGGCTCCCTCTTTTTCGAGCTCGCGCAGCTGCTCCAGCAGGTCGTCCACCATGCGATTCTTCCTGTGTGATCCGGCCCTGAACCAAAGCGCACCAATCTGTGACCGTTCGGCGGCTTTGGCTACCTCAGCGCCAGCGGAGTCCCTTCGGATAGTGGTTCTTCACCACGTCGCCCACGCGCTTCCCCCAGCCCAGCACGAAGCCGTCCACGGTGACGAGCGTCCATCCCGCTCTGCCGGGGACGGAAATCGCTTCGCCCCGGAGATAGGCGTGGGTCACCGGGTCATCCGGCGCCAGGACGACCGGGTCCTCGCCGTCTTCGCCGCGGAGGCCCAGCGCCATCGCGTGCGCGGGCTCGAACCGGTTCTTCAGCAGCGTGCCCAGCCACCATCCCGGGCGGACCACTCGCAGGCGCTTCAGCTCGGGCGTGCCGGGGGGGATCCCATACACCTCGTCACCGACGACTTCCAGGCGCCGTTCGAGCGGCGGCGCTCCGCGCAGGTGCTTCGCCGTGAAGTCAGCGACCAGCTGCACGACGTTCCTGGGCGCGCTCGGATTCCACTCGCGTGCCTCTCCAGGAGCCCCACCGGCCGTGCTGCGAAACCCGGCGATGAAGTGCCCGGCTCCGGGAACGCGGTGCGGCCACAGGCGCAGCGTGCGTTCCAGCCCCTCCACCCTCTCTCCAGGAGAAAGCCAGTCGGCACGGCCGCCTTCCGCGCCCGCGACGGCGTCCATCGCGGCGATCTCGAACCCTGGATGCTCACGGACGAAGGCCGCCGCCGCGCCCTCGTTCTCTGCAGGGGAGAAGGTGCAGGTCGAGTAGACGATCAGGCCGCCGGGTCGGACCAGGCGCGCGGCCGCGGCCAGAAGATCCACCTGGCGCCGCGCGCAACCCAGCACCGCCGCGCCGCTCCACTCGCGGCGTGCCGCCTCGCTCTTCGCGAACATCGACTCACCGGAGCATGGCGCGTCCAGCAGCACCCGGTCGAAGAAGGCACCGAAGTGGTCGGCCAGGCGCCCGGCCGACTCGCAGGTCACCACGGCGTTGCGGACGCCGAGCCGCTCCAGGTTGCGCGCCAGCTCGCGGGCGCGGAGCGGATGCATGTCGTTCGCCACCAGAAGCCCGGTTCCACCGAGCAGCGCCGCGATGTGGGTGGCCTTCCCTCCAGGCGCCGCCGCGAGATCCAGGATCCGCTCGCCGGGCAGAGGCCCGAGCGCAGCCGCGACCGTCATCGCGCCGGGATCCTGCATGTAGTACAGCCCCGCCGCGTGGTACGGGTGCTTGCCGGGTCGCCCCTCATCGCCGAGCAGGTACCCACCCGGCGGGTAGGCGAGCGGCGTCACCGGGAAGGGAGAGATCTCCTCGAACTGCGCCGGCGACAGCCGGAGCGTGTTCACCCGCAGCCCGGCGGCGGGCCATTCCAGGGCAGACAGAAAGCCGGTCGCCTCCTGACCGAGGAGCCCCGTCATGCGCTGGATGAATTCCGCGGGAAAGCCCAGATCGGTCGTCACTCGGGTCATCACAAGGCAGTCGGCTGCCGGTCCGCCGGGGCGGCGGAGCCATGAACGCCGCGCGGCGTCGGGAGAATGTCTCCCGACGCCGCGCATCACTTCCGGATCGGCTGGCTAGCTGAGCTTGCTCTTCGCCGCGTCGGCGAGCTGCCCGAAGGCGGCCGGGTCGGTGATCGCCAGATCCGCGAGTATCTTCCGGTTGATCTCGATCCCGGCGAGCTTCAGGCCGTTCATGAAGCGCGAATACGAGAGATCGTGAAGCCGGGCCGCGGCATTGATACGCGCGATCCAGAGCCGGCGGAAGTCGCGCTTCCGGTTCTTCCGGTCGCGATAGGCATACCGCCAGCTGCGCTCGACAGCCTCCTTCGCGGTCTTGTACAGGTTCTTGCGGCGACCGAAATATCCCTTGGCGTGGCCAAGGATGATTCGCTTGCGCTTCAGGCGAGCGACGTTGTTCTTAACGCGTGGCATGATCCACTCCTAAAGTTGGTGAAGAAGAAGTGCGATTAGCCCTGGACCAGGCGCTTCATTCGCTTGAGATCGACCTCTGCGACCATGGCACCCGAGCGCAGGGTCTGCTTCCGCTTCGCCGACTTCTTGGTCAGGATGTGGCTGTGGAAGGCGTGCCACCGCTTAAGCTTACCGCTAGCCGTCTTCTTGAAACGCTTTGCCGCACCCTTGTGCGTCTTCATCTTCGGCATGGAAATCTTCCTCTCCTGGTAACACCGGACATCCGGCGTGCGTCATTTGATCGGCGAGAGCACCATCGTCATCGCACGCGCTTCCATGGTCGGCGACATCTCCACCTTGGCGACGTCCGACACTTCCTTCAGCACCCGCTCGAGCACCTCGCGCCCGATCTCCGGGTGGGCCATCTGGCGACCGCGGAACATCATGGTCACCTTCACCTTGTTACCCTCTTCCAAAAAGCGGCGCGCGTGACGGGTCTTGAAGTCGAAGTCGTGGTCCTCGATCCCCGGGCGCATCTTCACCTCCTTGATCTGGATCTGATGCTGCTTCTTCCGGGCCTCGCGGGCCTTCCGCTGCTCTTCGTACTTGAACTTCCCGTAGTCCATGATCCGGCAGACCGGAGGCCGCGCCATGGGCGCCACCTCCACCAGGTCCAGCCCGAGCTCCTCGGCCATCGACAGGGCCTGCTCGATCGGAAGGATTCCCGCCTGCTCCCCTTCCGGATCGATCACCCGGACCGGGCTGATCCGGATCTGCTGGTTGATACGCGTTCGCTGATTGATAGTCGTGACTCGGGTTCGGGATACAGAAAACGGCGAACCCTCTCCGCACGGGTCCGCCGAAACCACCCGCCAGCTCCCTCACGGGAGCCGCGGTGATCCAGGTGAACCCGTAGGCATCGCGATGCGAGCCGAGAGGTGAGGGGCACAGGGCCCCTGCTTCGCCAAATTGTCGGGGAAAGGTAGGACGAGGGCGGAGCGGCGTCAAGTGACGGCCAGTCCCACGTTCAAGGTTCAAAGTAACCGCGGAGTCACTTTTAACATCGCGCGTTTGAACTCTGAACTATTCTCCTTCCCCGAACCCCACCTCCAGCACCCGGTCCTCCACCTGCGCGTGAACCCGGCGGATGAACTCTTCGCGAGAGAGGACCTCCTGCTTCTTCCCCGCCCCGCGCACCCGGATCGCGGCGGAGGCGCTCTCCGCCTCCCGCCCGCCGATGACCGCCATGTAGGGCACCTTCTGCGTCTCCGCCTCGCGGATGCGGTAGTTCAGCGTCTCGTTCCGATCGTCGAGCTCGGCGCGAATGCCGGCGGCGACGAGATCTGCGGCGAACGCCGCCGCGCTCTCACGCTGCGCATCCGAGATCGGGATCACCGCGACCTGCACTGGGGCCAGCCACACCGGGAAGGCGCCGCCGAAATGCTCGATCAGAATGGCGATGAAGCGCTCGAACGATCCGAAGATCGCGCGGTGGATCACCACCGGCCGGTGCGATTCGTTGTCTTCGCCGACGAAGCTGAGATCGAAGCGCTCGGGCGCGTTGTAGTCGAGCTGGATCGTGCCGAGCTGCCAGCTCCGCCCGATCGAGTCCGTCACGTCGAAGTCGATCTTGGGCCCGTAGAAGGCGCCGTCCCCGGGCTTGAGCTCGTACGCGAGGCCCGTCGACTCGAGCGCGGCGCGGAGCGCCTCCTCCGCGCGGTCCCACAGCTCGTCGGACCCGATGCGCACCTCGGGACGCGTGGCGAACTTCGCCGTGTACTTCAACCCGAGCACGCCGTAGAAGTGGTCGATCAGCGCGACCATGCGCTTCACCTCCCCGGCGATCTGGCCCTGCGCGAGATACACGTGCGCGTCGTCCTGCTGGAACTGGCGGACGCGCGTGAGCCCGCTCAGCGCGCCGGAAACTTCGTTCCGGTGCAGCACGTCCTGCGTCGAGTAGCGCAGCGGCAGCTCGCGGTAGGAATGGCGCTTCGAGCCGTAGTAGATGTGGTGCGACGGGCAGTTCATCGGCTTGAGCGAGAAGTCGTGCTCGCCGGATTCCGCGTCCAGCACCAGGAACATGTTCTCCCGGTACTTTCCCCAGTGCCCGCTCACCTCCCACAGCGACTTGTTGAACAGCAGCGGCGTCTTGATCTCGCCGTAGCCGCTGCCCGGGCAGATCGCCCAGAACCGGTACCTTGGCTTCGTTCTCGCTCTCCGTCAGCTCGAAGATGCCCCCAATGACCACCGTGCCGCCGTTTTCCACCAGCACCTGAGTCTTGATGTGCTTGGTGTTGATGGCGATACCAGCCGCGGTCGTTTCGCCGCGGCTGTCCTTGTTGATGTCGAGATCCAGGATGATGTTGCCTTCGGGCGTGATTTGCGGTGTCACCTCGAGTTTGAGCGTGGCGCGGCGGAACGCCACGGCCGTCGCGCCGCTGGAGGTGGCCTGCTGGTACGGGAACTCCGTACCCTGCTCGATCATCGCCTTGGTCTGATCGGCCGTGACGATGCGTGGACTGGAAACAAGCTTGCCTCTGCCGTCAGCCTCAAGCGCTGAAAGCTCCAAGTTCAGGAACCGATTGGCCGC
>JAHWJV010000010.1 GCA_019348265.1 Gemmatimonadota bacterium | reverse complement strand
AAGCTGTTCTTCCTCCCTCTCTACTTCATCCACGGCACGCCGGACCGGGAGAACATAGGGCAGGCGGCGTCGCACGGATGCGTTCGCATGCTGAACGCGGACGTGATCGCGCTCGCACGTCTCGTCCACAGCCGCGCCGCTCCGCAGGTCACGAACGCGGAGATCGATCGCATCCTCGCGCGCAGCGGCACGACTCGCACCGTCGCGTTCCGGGATTCGGTGCAGCTCACGATCCGCTACGATCCGATCGAGGTTCGCAACGACACCGTCCGCGTGTACCCGGACATCTACAAGTACAACGCGGTGCACACGGAAGCGGTGTATCAGGCGCTGCTCTCCGCGGGTTACGACGTAAGCGGCGTCCGCGGCGCCGACATTCAGAAGCTGGTAGCGCGCGCAAAGGCAACGAAGACGGCGTTCGCCTTGCCGGTGTCCCAGGCTTTCGCTGGCGGGCTGAAGAGGGCCCCCGAGCGGGTCGCGGTAGAACGGTAGACGTTTCCCTCGGAGACGCCGGGCGGGTGGAGAGGCCAGCGGCCGCTCCACCCGCTATTCGTCTGCGATGGGCGTGCGATTTGCCCCTGCCCGGGCGCATGAACCATCCACCGCTCGACGCTCGCGAGTGGGACGCAGCCGGCCGCTTCATCGAGCGCGTCCGGCGTTTCGTCCAGGCGGATCTCTTTCAGGCGTCGCTCTTCGGCTCCAAGGCGCGCGGCACCGCGCGGCCCGATTCCGACGTCGACGTCCTGCTGATCTTCCGACGTCTCGCCTGGGACCGCGAGCCGCACGCCACGCACGCCGAGATGCTCGCCGACGAGGTCGCGCGCGAAACCGACGTGCCGATCACCGCCTGGTCCGTGTCCCTCCCGGACCTGGAGACGGGAAGCCGGACGCCGATGCTCGTGGACGCTCTGGAGGACTCGGTCCCGCTCTGGGCCGCCGCCCGGCCGATCCCGCCGCTCCCCTTCACCCCGTATGATGCCCTTCGTTGCGTGCGCTCCCTGCTGGATCGCATCGCGGAGGGGAGCGACGAGTTCCGCGCATACCTCGATCGCGGCGACATCGCGGGCGCATCCCTCCGGGCGCGCGACGACTTGGTCCGCGGCTGCACCGCCGTCCTGCTCACGCTCGGGATCACGCGCCCTCGGCGCGGCGAGGTCATCGACGCGTACCGCAAATCCACCGCGCCCGGCACGACGACACCGGGAATGGACGAGCTGCTGAACTGGGCGCGAGACTCCTTCGGCGAGGGCGGCCAGGACGACGAGCATCCAGTGCCTCCGCCCCCTGGTGGGCCGGCTGGCGCGGCCCAAGGCGTCGACCTCCTGCGCCTGGACGTGAGACGCAGGGCGCGGCGGCTCGAAGCGGCCCTTCCGGGGAACCGATGAGCCGTTGCGGGATATCTGCTTAGGGAACGATCTTTGCGCTTGGACACGGCACCTGGCGCCCCCTCCCGCGGCGCTTCGGTCCCGCTGCATCTGGTGAAAAAATGAGGCTATTTCAACCCGATACTCGCCAGCGCCGCACCATGTGCGCGCTCTTCGCGATCAGTTTCGTCGTCGCGACGCTCCTCACCGCGTTCTTTCAGACGCAGGTGGTGAGCGGGTCTCAATACATGGTGATGTCCGAGGACAACCGTCTTCGGCCCGTCGTCATCCCCGCGCCGCGCGGGACGATCTACGACCGCAACGGCGAGATCGTCGCGACCAGCATCCCCGGGTTCGCGGTGATGCTCATGCCGGGCACCGCGGAGGTGATCAAGGAGACACTCGTCGATCTGCAGCCCTTCCTCGGTCTCGCCAACGAGGACATCGAGAAGTTGCTGGAAACGCGCGCCGGCCGCCCCCACGATCTCCTCGAGGTCACCACCGATGCGACGTTTTCGCAGGTAGCAACGCTGGAGGAGCGCCGCACCTCCTTCCCGAACCTCCTCGTCGTCGATCGGCCCAAGCGCTACTATCCGGCCGGAGCCGCGATCGGCCACATGATCGGCTACGTCGCTGAGATCAGCAAGGAGCAGCTCCAGCTTCCGGAGTACAAGGAGGCCGAGTATCAGCAGGGTCGCTGGATCGGAAAGGCGGGACTCGAGAAGCAGTACGAGTTCAGCCTGAGCGGAACGGACGGCGCCCGCTACGTCGAGGTGGACGCGCGCGGGAAGGTGATCGGGATGCTGGCGCCGGAGCAGGCGAAGAAACCGAAGGCCGGCAAGGATATCCGGCTCACCCTCGACCTGGACCTGCAGCGGTTCGCGCACAGCATCTTCCCCAAGGGGATGAACGGCGCGATCGTGGCGATGGTTCCCTCGACGGGGGAGGTTCTGGCGCTCTACTCGCACCCGACGTTCGACCCGAACGAACTGGTCCGCGGGATCTCGCCGCAGCTCTGGACGAGCCTGAACACGGACTCGCGCCGGCCCCTGTTGAACCGCGCCACGGCTGGCATCTACGCGCCCGGGTCGACATTCAAGCTGGCCACTGCGCTGATCGGGCTGGAGCGCGGGGTGATCACCCCCGAGACCAAGATGCCGTACGGGTGCAGCGGCGGCATGAGCTACGCCGGGCGGTACTCGCGCTGCTGGAAGAAGGAAGGGCACGGCAGCCTGGATCTCGCCGCCGCGATTCAGCACTCCTGCAACGTCTACTTCTACCAGCTCGGCATCTGGCTCGGGCTTAGCCAGCTGAGCGCGGAAGGAACCCGGCTGGGCTTCTCCAGAACCACCGGGATCGATCTCCCGACCGAGGAGGAGGGTACTTTCCCGGCGGGAACCGAGTGGTACCGCAAGCGGTTCGGGTGGACCCCGACCCCGAGCGAGGTGATGAGCCTCGCGATCGGGCAGGGGCCGAATGCCCAGACGCCGCTGCGCATGACGCAATTCTTTTCCGCGCTGGCGGGGAACGGAACCGCTCCCTCGCCGCACCTCATCGTGAACTCGGCGAGCGCGCGCGCCCTCGAGACCGACCTTCGCGTCAGCCGCCCGACGCTGGTCGCGGTTCGTGAGGGGATGGCGCGGGTGACGGAGCCGGGCGGCACCGCGTACATGTCGTCGCTGAAGCGCTGGAAGCTCTACGGCAAGACGGGCACGTCGCAGAACTCGCAGGATCTCAAACGGCCCCACGCATGGTTCGCCGGCTTCGCCGGCCCCCGTGACCGAGACCCGGAGATCGCCGTCGCCGCCATCGTCGAGTTCGGCGAGCACGGCTCCTCCGCCGCCGCACCCCTCGCCGCCAAGATCGCCGACTTCTACCTGAACAAGAAACACGGCTTCAAGACCGACCCGACGCAGCAGACGCTCGCGGAGAGGCTGGGAGTGAAGCCGGAATAGAAGGCTATCAGCTATCAGCTATCAGCTATCAGCTATCAGTCCCCCGCTCCTCTACCAGGGGAGCGGGGGACTGATAGCTGATAGCTGATAGCTGATAGCTGATAGCTGATAGCCCTACTGCGTCCTATCCCGCGGCAGGCGCTGGTTCGCGGGGATGTACCAGTAGATGACGTCCTCCCACCATTCGACGCCGCGGAACTTCACGTTCTGGAAGCGGCGGTTGACGCCGAAGAGCTCCGGGTCCAGGAAGAGCGGGGCGTAGACGGCGTCGTCGACGACCTGCTGCTCGATGGTGCGCCAGAGCTGGCGGGCTCGAGTGGTGTCGGTAGCGACCTGGGCCGAGTCGAGGAGCGCGTCCAGCCGGGGGTTGCTGTAGCCGGCGAAGTTGGGGCCTGCGGGCGGAATGGAGCGGCTGTGGAAGACCGCCTCCGCGTTGGGACCCACCACACCCGGGCCCCAACCCCAGCCCCAGAGGGAGCCCTGGAACTCGCGGGCGCGCAGCCGGTCCACCCAGGCCGTGCGCTCGAACGGCCGCGGAACGAGCTGAACGCCGATCTGCTGGAGCATCGACTGCGCGAAGACCAGCACATCCTGCCGCCACTGCTCAGTGGGGAAGTAGTCTACCTCGATGCGGAGCGGGCGGCCGCCCTTGTCGACGATCCGGTCGCCGTTCGTGTCCCGCCAGCCAGCCTGCTCGAGCAGACGCCGCGCCCCGGCCACGTCGTAGGGGATCGGGCGGACGCCGGAGCTGTGCTCACGCAACCGTGTCGGAAGCGGGAAGAGGGCGGCCTCACCGGACTCGCCGAAGAGCGCCGTCGCGAGCTTCGAGCGGTCGATCCCCATGAGCAGCGCGCGTCGCACCAGAGGGTCGTTCATCGGCGCCCTGTTGGCGTTCCAGGCGATCCAGGCGGGCCGCACCCGCGGGCCGGCATACAGCTCGACCTGGTCGGACGACTCCACGCGGTCCTTCTGCTCGGCGGAGATCTTCAGCAAGTCGCCCTGCCCCGCGAGCAGCTCGGTCATTGCCGCGTTCATGTCCGGGACGAAGCGCATAACCACCCGGTCCAGCGCGGCGCGCCCCTCGGGAACGTCCGGGTTCACCTCGAGGACCAGCTGTTGACCCGCATCCCAGCGCCCGAAACGGTAGAAGCCGTTGCCAACCGGGGTCCTGCCGAAGGGCGCCATCTTCATCCCCTCCGACGCCACCCCCTGCAGCAGGTGCTTGGGTACCGGCATCACCTCGAGGAGAGCGTTGACCACGTACGGCCCTACCCGGCTCATCTTCACCTCGACCGTGAAGCTGTCGGGCGCCGTCACCCTCTCCACCGGCCCCACGTCGACCGAGCGCGGCGAGGCCGTCTTCGGGTCCTGCTGCCGCTCGATGGTGAAGACCACGTCCTCCGCCGTCACCGGCTTCCCGTCGTGCCATCGGACGTCGCGGCGCAGCTGGAGGACCAGCGTCGAATCGGGGCGAAGCTGCCAGGAGCTGGCGAGGTCGGGCTGGTAACCGCTCAGCGTGGAATCGCGCCGGGCCAGCGCCCTGAACATGAGGTGCAGGGCGTTGTACGCGGGGCTGCTGGTGTAGGTGAGCGGGTTCAGCTCGTCTGGCTCGCCGTCCAGCAGCGCCACCACGACGCCGCCGGCCGGCCCGCCGCTGAAGGTGCGCGTACCATTCCCTGCTTGCGCCGCGTCCCCGCTCGACTCATCGCCGCCCCCACAGGCGGCGAGAAGCAGCATCGGCAGGAGAGCGAAGTAGCGTAAGCGCTTCATTTGGTCCGGGTCGGTTGAAGGGTGGAGATGGCTGGAAGTGCGATTACAAAAGTTCGAAGAGGTCGCGTTCCACTTCGAACTTTGAACTTTGCACTTCTCGCGCCTCAGAACCCGTCGAAGGTCCAGGGCCTGGGAAGACTGAAGGCGGCGTTCAGCGCGGGGAGCATGTCGAGCCCCTCGATCCAGATTGCGGACTGGTCGACCGCCTCGGATGGGGTGAGGGCGCCGATGAACATCCGCGACAGGATGTCGATGGAGACCTTCACGGTGACGTCGGCTCCGCCCGGCTGCGCGCGCTCGATGGACGGCTTCCCCTCCTCGAGATGAAGGCGCCAGTGGCCAGCGTTCTCGCCGATGTGCTGGTCCTCCACCTCCAGATCGACCGTCAGGCTCCCCCGGCCGAAGCGCGGTCTAGCCCGGAAGGCGCCGGGGAGGTCGAGCAGGCGGAACATCGGGCCCCGCAGAAGGACGGCCGACGGGAACCAGAGGTTCCACCCGGGCTCGCTGCCCGGGGGGATGCGGGGCTCCTCGATGCGGTCACCGAAGCGCTCGTTCACGTGCGCACGGTAGATGAGGATGCGCCACTGGTCACCCAGCGTACCGAGCCAGGCGTAGAGGCCGCGCCGGGCGCGGCTGGTGAGCCAGGCCCGCTCCTGCACCTCGAGGTAACGCTCCTCCAGGGGGATGTCTGCGCGGTAGCGAACGATGGCGTAACCCTCCGCCTCGCCCGCGTCGTTGCGGTAGAGCACCGCCGCTCGCTCGTCCGGGGCGAGGATGCGCGCCCATGCCTCGTCGGTGCGCTCCAGCTGACCGCTCTGGCCGCGCACCCATCGCTCGTAGATGCCGCGGATGGCGGCGGCGTCCGTCTCGTCCTCCATCAGCTTCACGCCGGATCGCTCCGGCGCATCGGGGATGACCTCCGGGGGGACGCGGTACTGGTGCGCCTCCCCTGCGCGGCCGTAGCCGAGCCGCTCGTAGAAGGAGACGCGGAAGGGGTAGAGCGCCGTCGCGAGGTCGCCGCGCGCGCGGGCTTCGGCCATCGCGCTCTTGATCAGCCGGGCCGCGAGGCCGCGCCGGCGGTGGGTGGGGGCGACCGTGACGGTGCCGAGCCCCATCACCGGGAGGGTGGCTCCGCCGATCCACTGCTTGAGCGGGAGGAGCTGGCACGCGCCGATGAGTCTGCCGCCCTCCTCCGCGACCCAGAGCGTCTCCACGCCCCCCCACGGCCCCTTGCGGAGCGAGTCCTCGTGCTGGCTCGCCGACCGCGCGACGAAGCTGTGCGCCACCAGCTGGGCCACCGCCTTGATCTCGTCCTCCCGCGCCGCCCGGAATGTTTCGCTCACTCGCCCCGCTCCCCCGCTCGTGAATGAGAAGAGTGGTCCGGGATTCGCAGGATTAGCCCACGAATGGTCCCGGTTCCAGAGAGTCCACTCTCCGAAGATGCTGCTGGTTCGCATCAAGATAGAAATGATCATGACACGACGCCAATCAGCCTGGTCGGCCCTGCCGCTCCTCTTCCTCGCCGCGACGGCCTGCCGCGCCGGTGTGCCTCAGCCGGAGGCCCCGGAGCGTGGCTCCGAAACGCAGGCGGCGGCCACCGGCGCGCCGGCGCAGCAGCGCGTCACGCCCGGGATCGAGGTGCTTCTTCGCGATTCGATGCACCTGGTCCGCGGCAAGCGGGTAGGGTTCATCACGAACCAGACTGCGGTCAGCTCGACGGGCGAGAGCGCGATCGACCTGCTGCACCGCGCACCGGGCGTTCAGCTCGTGGCGCTTTATGGCCCCGAGCACGGACTGCGCGGCGGCGTCGAGGGCGGGGTAAAGATCGACGCGAGCCGCGACGAAAAGACCGGCGTGACGATCCACTCCCTCTACGGCTCCACGCAGAAGCCGACGGCGGCGATGCTCCAGGGCGTCGACGTGCTGCTCTTCGACATGCAGGACATCGGCGCGCGGCCGTACACCTTCGTCTGGACGATGGCGATGGCCATGGAGGCGGCGGCGCAGCAGCGGATCCCGTTCGTGGTCCTCGACCGGCCGAACCCGATCACCCATCGGGCGGAGGCCGCGCCGATGGAGATGGCGATGCGGACGGTGGGTCAGCCGATCACCGGCTACTATCCGGTCCCGCTACGCCACGGCATGACGGTGGGCGAGGTCGCGCGCTACATCAACGCGGAATTCAACATCGGCACGGACCTGAAGGTCGTTCCCGCCGCGGGATGGCGTTCGGGCGTCTGGTTCGACCAGACGGGTCTCCCCTGGATCAACCCGTCGCCGAACATCCGCTCTCTCGAGGCGGCGCTGAACTATTCGGGGCTGGTCCTCTTCGAGGCGACGAACGTAACCGTCGGGCGTGGGACAGATCGCCCCTTCTCGTACATCGGCGCGCCGTGGCTCAACACCGCGGGTTTGCTGGAGCGGATGCGGGCGTACACGGTACCCGGCGTCCGGCTCGACGCCACCAGCTTCACGCCGCAGGGGGAGGGATGGGTGCCGTTCAGGGGCGAGAACGTGCAGGCGGTCCGGTTCACCATCACCGACCGCAACGCCTATCAGCCCGTCTGGACTTCGCTGGTGCTCCTGAGCGAGATCAAGCGCCTCCACCCGACGCAGTTCAAGATCGAGAACGCTGGCTTCACCCAGATGCTGGGGTCCGCCTGGGCACGCCAGGCCTTCGACCGGGGCGACGACCCGCGTACGATCTGGCAGCGATGGGAGACGGAGACCGCCGCCTGGAAGCGCACCCAGGCGAAGTACGACCTGTATCCAGACTAAGCCGGCGCCGTAGGCGAGTGCGAAAGTGCGAGAGTAACCTGAGTCGTTACTTTCGCACTTTTGCACGGTCGTACTATCCGTTCAGAACTTCCACTCCACTCCGAGCACCGGCACCACCGGCAGGACGACCAGAGGGCGAGGGGCATCGTCGCGCTCGCGGTCGTAGCGATAGAAGAGCGCGTCGCGGTTGCCGAGCGTGTTGAGCAGTCGGACGTAGGGCGCGATCTCCGTGGTGGCACCGCCCCACTCGGTGGTGAAGCTGCGGGCGGCGGCGAGGTCGAGCCGGAGGTAAGGGCGTGTCGGCTCCGGGAGGAGCGGGGCAGCGCCCGCGCTGCTCTCCGGGCGCGCGGTGCGAGCGTCCATCGCCGAGGTGACTGAAGAAGTCAGCTCCGCCCGGGCCATGGGGATGGCCGAGTAGGGGAGCCCCGCCCCGTAGGCGAAGCCCACCTCGAGCGTGCCTCGATCGCCCAGCGGGAGACCAAGCCCGGTGGTGAGGAGCTGCCGCCCGGCGAAGCGGGTGTTGCTGTTCTCGTCCGGGAGCGACCAGAGCCAGGCGAGGGAGTAGCCCCCCCACCCGGTCCAGCTCCCGACGCTGCGGCGGAGCCACACGTCGACACCGGAAGCGTTCGCCGCGGCGGCGTCGCCGCCGGGGATCCCCTCGAACCCCTTGAAGTATCCCTCCATGCCGAAGCGCGTTCCGTCCGACAGCTCCTGCGCCAGTGCCAGGGCGAGGTGCGTCGAGCGGCCGAGCGCGAGGGCGTCGGGCTCGGTCTGCGCCGCGAAGTCGCGCCCGAGCAGGCCGTTTTCCGTCGGGCGGAGATACTGGTGGTAGCGGCCGCCGGCGAGGGTCAGGGTGGCCCTCTCCGTCACCAGCCAGGTAGCGGCGAGCCGAGGAGCGATGGCGAGGCTGCCCTCCCGGGTGTACAGATCCGCGCGAAGGCCGCCGCGCAGCCGCACTCGCGGCGAGATCTGCCAGCCCAGATCACCGTAGGCCCCAGCGACGTCGGCGCTTGCCGCCACCTCCGCCCGCTGCCCGGTCGGTCGCGCGTAGCGCTCGTACCCCTGGTGCTGCCCGTCGTAGGAGGCGCCGTACCGGACCACGACACCTTCCTTGCTGCGGAGGAAATCGGCCGCGAGTCGCGACCGCTTCGCCCACCCCTCGATGACGGTGCGGCGCTCGCCGAGCGCCGGGAGCCGCGCATCGAAATCGCTGAGCGCGGCGGTCAGCTCCGCGGTCGTTTCGCCTATGTTGCCGCGGTATCGCAGCGAGAGCGCGGAGCTCCCCCACCCGATGACGCTATCGCGGGCCCCCGACCCGCCCAGCCACACCTCCTCGCCGTTCCGAAACGCCGTGAGGCTGATGGTCCCGGTCTCGCCGAAACGCAGGTCGCCGCGGGCGAGCCCTTCCCGATAGTCGTACGGCAGCGGGTGGCCCGCCACACGGCCGGTGCCGAGGTCGTGGACGCTGCGGGCGGCGAGCAGCAACCCGGCGCGCGAGCCAATCGGCGTTTCGATCAGCGCCCGTGCCGCCAGCAGGTCGGTGGCTCCCGTCGAGTGGAGGCGGTCGGAGCGGACACCGCGCGTGCGCAGGTCGAGCACGTAGGAAAGGCCGCCGTCATACCGGGCGGGGGCGCCGCCCAGATAGATGTCGGCGGATTGGAGCAGGTCGGGCGTGAAAGGGTCCATCAGCCCGCCGAGCGGGAAGGGTGCGAACACGGGTGCGCCGTCGAGGTAGACCAGCTTCAGGTCCGTCCCGGCTCCACGGACGTAAAGCACGTCTGAGGGGTCCACCGGATCCTGGCCCGGCGAGCCCTCCGCGGCGTCGCCGAGCCCGAGCTCGGTCATTCCCGGGGAGCTCTGCAGCACCCGGTCGCTCGCCATCCCCAGCTCCGCTCGGGGAGCCGCTGTGGTGTCCCTGCCTGGCGCCGGCGAGCCGGCGTCCACCCGAAGCGGCGCGAGCACGAGCGGCTCCGGTCGCAGCGCTATGTCCAGCTCGAGCTCCCGTCCGGCCGACACCACCACCTCCACTTCGAAGGGGGAGTATCCGAGGTGGTGGGCCCGGACCACCCTCCGACCCGCCGCGACCTCCCGCAGTTCGTAGCCGCCGTTCGGGCCCGCCGTGGCCGAGCGTACCGCACCCGCACCGCGAACCTCCACCACCGCACCGGACAGCGGAACGCCCGTTCCCTCGCTCCGGATCTGCCCGCGGACCACCGTCTGCGCGGAGAGGTCGGCGGGGACGCAGAGGGCGGCGATCAGGGCCAAAGTGCGAAAGTGCGAAAGTGCGGGAGCGCGGCAGCGCGAACGCAACGGCTCGCCCGGCGGTGCAGCTTGGCACTTTCTCACTTTGGCGCTCTCGCGCTCTCGCACTTCAGGCCTCACGGGTGGAAGGTGACCTCCGCGTCGGCGCGGGAATCGGCGGGTGCGAAGAGCTGGATCTCCCCATCGGTGGAGCGCAGGTAGTCTCGCCCATTCACCATCACGGTGGTGACGGCGCCGCGCGGCATCTCGATGCGGAGATCGCCCGACTCGGCGCCAGTCACCTCGATCCGCCCGGGGGAGGCATCGAAGCGTGCCTGGGCGGCGGCGCCCGTGGCGAAGACACCCGCGCGGGGCGAGCTAGCGATGGACGCTCGGACGCGCAGCTCGGACCCAGCGCGGAGCACCACCCGCACTTCACCGTTCAGAGGCTCGATGGACACCCCTGCTTCGGCCGGCGCGGCGGCCGCCGCTGCCGCCGTGCTCGTAGCGATGGGCTGCGCGGCCGAGGGTGGAGCGGCGCTCTCTACCTGCGCGGCGCGCGGTGCAGGGTTGATCAGGCGATACACCGGAGACCCGGGTATCATGGCGGCGGCCGCGGTCCCCAGAGCGAGCACCAGCACCGCGGCACGCGGCAGCGCCGCCATGCGGGTCAGCCGTTTCGCTCCCGGCCGGCGGGGCCAGCCGACCGCGTACTGGTCGATCTCGGCCTGGGGATCGCTCAGCAGCAGCAGGCCACGGGTCAGCTCCTCGGAAGCAGAGCGCAGCTCGTCGAGCTCCGCGTGGCAGGACAAGCATGTGCCGAGATGGCCCTCCACGGTCGTCCGAGCGTGACCGGCAAGCTCCTCATCGGCGTACGCCTGGAGCAGCCCTTCGTCCATGTGATTCATGAAACCTCGCCTGTGCGGTATGCGCTCGCGAAGCGCTTCAGTGCTCGCGCGATCAGCGTCCCTACGGAGCTCGCGGATACATCCACGCTCTGCGCGATCTCCCCGTAGCGGAAGCCCTCCTGCCTCATGAGCAGGATCTGGCGGTCGCGCTCGGAAAGCAGATCCAGGGCGCGGCGTACCCGAGCCACCTCGTCAGCGCGCTCGGCAACCGCGTCGGGGAGCGGCTCGCTCGTCGGAATTGGAACGGGCGACGTCTTCAGAAGTCGGCTCTGTCGCGTCGCCGCCCGACCCCGGTCTCGTACCAGGTTGGTGGCCACCGTGAAGAGCCATAGCCGCGCCGCCTCGTCCGTGAGCTCCGGACGCTGCAGCAGGCGCATGAACGCTTCCTGTGCAACATCCTCCGCCGCATCCTTTTCCCCCGTCAGCCGCTCGAGATAGCGCAGCAACGAAGGGTGCAGCGTCCGGTAAACGCTGCTGAAGGATCCGGTCCGGGAGTCCGATTCGCTCAAGGTGAACGCGCGCACCAGTGATCGTGTGACGGAGGGTCGTTTTCGCGGCGTCCAGCGGGCTCTCGGAGCGCCCGTGTTACACCAGAGAACGCGTCACGGGCCGTGGATGTGACAGAGGGGGAAGCGATCCATCGGTGCCCGCACCCGGCGCAGGGCGCTCACGCCGCGCAGGGGCCTCACCCGGCCAGGCGCTCACCCGCGCCGGGTGAGGCCCCTCGCGCCGGGTGAGGGCCCGCGTCGGAGCGAAGACTGAAGACCGAAGACTGAAGACATCCCTTATGCTTCCCCGCGCTTCCGCGCCATCACCAGGTCCTCCGCCCAGCGCTCGATCCGCTCCGTTTCGGGCAGGGTGGTCTCCTCGGTCTGCACTCCTTCGGGAGCCTGTCCCCCGCTCCGGTCGACGACCGCCTGCACGGTGGCCTGCCAGGTCGCGTGCTGAAGGGGCCGGCCGACCGTGGTACGGCCGATCCAGTCGAGCCAGTTCGCGGCGCGGGTGTACGAGACGATCTCGAAGCGGAGGCGGCCGCCCTCGTGCTCGCGCGTCTGGAACCGGATGACTCCGGCCAGGTGATGACCGCCGAGCGTCGCCATGGTCAGCGTGTCCGGCGTCACCTCTTCGATGCGTACCTGCATCGTGCCGCGGAGCGGGATGTCGAGCGTGATCGTGGCACCCGGGTCCAGGTTCGTGTTGGAGCCCGGCTCGGTGCCGACCTGCAGGGTGCCGTCAGGCGTGAGCGTCGAGAACTCGCGGCGGAGCACCTCCATCAGCTGCTCCGCCGTCATCCCGCTCCCCTGGATGTCGGCCCAGTAGCGCTGGCGGAGCATCTCGCCGACGCCCTCCGAGGGGAGCTGCTCGGGCAGCGAGTCGGCCAGCAGGGCGAGCCCCTTGGAGAGTGGCGTCGGCTGGACGCCGAATACCGTGATCAGAGCGTTCTCCTCGCCGGGCGGGATGACGTTCTCTTCCTCGAGCATCTTGATCTGGTCGCTGTTCACTGGCACCAGATCTATCCCGGCGCTCTCCATGAGCCGGCTGCCGAACGAGGCGATCGCGTTGGGGATCGGGATCCGGTGCGGGCGCTTGCCGGTGACCTCCGCGAGCATGTCCAGCAGCTCGGACATGCTCGTCTGCTCGGGCCCCGCGAGCAGATACACCTCGCCGGGGGCGCCCTTCTCCACCGACAGCGCGAGCGCCTGACCGACGTCGTCCGCCCAGACCGGCTGGAAGGGCTGGCTCCCCGTACCGACCACCGGCACCGCGGGCAGCGCGCGGACCATCTTCAGCAGCAGCGAGATCACCTCGTCGCCAGGGCCGTACACGTTCCCGGGCCGCAGGATCAGCCAGTCTCGCTGAAAGGTGCGCGCTACCTGCTCGCCCGCCAGCTTCGAGCGGTGGTAATCCGACTCGCCACGATCCGCTCCGAGCGATGAGACGTGCACGAAGCGCTTCACGCCGGCGCGCTGCGCCTCCTCCACCAGGTAGCGAGTGCCGTCGACGTTGATCCGCTGGAAGGTCACCTCCGGCGGGGTCTCGGCCACGATCCCGGCGATGTGGAGCACCGCCTCGCATCCGTCGGCCGCCCCCGCCATGGACGCTCGGTCGCCGACGGTCGCCTGGAAGGGCTCCACCCGCTCCGGCCACTGCTTCGCGTCGCGCTCTGCGTGCCGCGAGAGCAGCCGCACGGTATGCCCCCGCCCCAGCAGATGGTCCACCGCCGGCTTCCCCACCACCCCGGTCCCGCCTGTCACCAGTACACGCATGTTCGCCTCCGTATAGGGTTTGTCCGCACCATGCAGGGGGGGTGCCAGGGGAAGTCGTCAGTCGTCACTCGCCAGTCGCCAGTCTCGAACTGTCGGAGATCGCCCGCTGCATGAACGCGTTACGGGTACGTCGGACCGGCGACTGAAGACCGTGGCACTGACGACCTTACCCGGTCCGCTTATTGCGCGCTTTGCCAGCACAAACCGCGTCCCGAGCCGGAGGAGACAGCCTGATGAGCGTTGCGAGAAGTGCGGTTGGTCCCAGCGAGCAGGAGTCGCGCGATGTGGCCGAGGCGGCGCGCGAGACGGAGTGGACGAACCCCAGCTTCGTGCGGGAGCTGTTCCTGGGCCGCTTCCGGCTCGACCTGATCCATCCCTATCCGCAGCAGACGCCGGAAGATCGCCGCAAGACGGATGATTTCCTGGTGAAGCTCGAGCGGTTCCTCCGCGAGAACGTGGATTCGGACGCGATCGACCGCGAGGGGAAGATCCCGGACCGGGTGATCGACGGGCTGCGCGAGCTGGGCGCGTTCGGGATGAAGATCCCCGAGGAGTACGGCGGCCTGGGACTCTCGCAGGTCGGCTACGGCCGCGCGGTCGAGCTGGTAACCAGCCACGACGGGAACCTGGTCGCCCTGCTCTCCGCCCATCAATCGATCGGCGTGCCGCAGCCCATCAAGCTGTTCGGCACTCCGGAACAGAAAACGGAGTACCTGCCGCGCTGCGCGAAGGGGGCGATCTCCGCTTTCGCGCTGACCGAGCCCGGGGTCGGCTCGGATCCGGCCGCGATGACCACCGTCGCCACGCCGACGGAGGACGGCGAGTCCTTTCTGATCAATGGCGAGAAGCTCTGGATCACCAACGGCACGCTGGCCGAGCTTTTCGTGGTGATGGCGCGTACGCCTTCCAAGATCAAGAACGGAAAGGAGATCCCGCAGATCACCGCCTTCATCGTGGAGGCGGACGCGCCGGGAGTCGAGATCGCGACCCGCTGCCACTTCATGGGGCTCAAGGCGATCGAGAACGGCGTCATCCGCTTCAACGACGTACGGGTGCCGAGAAAGAACATCATCTGGGGAGAGGGGAAGGGGCTGAAGCTCGCGCTGATCACGCTGAACACCGGGCGGCTCACGCTGCCGATGAGCTGCGCGGCGGGCGGGAAGGTCGCGACGGAGATCTCGCGAAAGTGGGCGGCGGAGCGGGTGCAGTGGGGCGCGCCGGTCGGCAAGCACGAGGGTGTCGCCCAGATGATCGGCAACATGGCCGCGAACACCTTTGCGATCGAGTCGATGGGCGAGCTCTCCTCGCTGCTCGCGGACGAAGCGCGCAACGACATTCGCCTGGAAGCGGCGATCGCCAAGCTCTGGACGACGGAGATGGGCTGGAAGATCGTGGACGACTGCCTGCAGATCCGCGGCGGGCGCGGCTACGAGACCGCGGACTCCCTTCGCGAGCGCGGCGAGTTCCCGATCCCCGTCGAGCGGATGATGCGCGACTTCCGCATCAACCGGATCTTCGAGGGCTCCTCCGAGATCATGCGGCTCTTCATCGCGCGGGAGGCGGTGGACACGCACCTGCAGGTCGCCGGGGACCTGATCGATCCACGCGCCAGCGCGGGGAAGAAGGCGGGCGCGCTCGCGAAGGCCGGCGCCTTCTACGCGACATGGCTCCCGAAGCAGTTCGTGGGCTGGGGTCGCTGGCCGCGCTACTCGGAGTTCGGCGACCTCGCGCCGCACCTCCAGTACATCGACCGCTCCTCACGACGCCTCGCGCGGAGCATGTTCTTCGCCATGGGGCGCTACCAGGCGAAGCTCGAGCGGAAGCAGGCGCTGCTATTTCGCTTCGTCGACATCGGCGCCGAATTATACGCGATGGCCGCGACCATCGTGCGCGCGCACTCGATGCGCGGCACCCCCGAGGCGGAGCAGGCGGTGCGTATGGCGGATGTCTTCTGCAAGGGCAGTCGGATGCGGACCCAGGAGCTCTTCCACCGGCTCTTCAAGAACGCCGACAGCAGCCTCTACCGCCTCTCGCAGGAAGTGCTGCGGGGCGAGCACGCGTGGCTCGAGCGCGGCGCGATGCAGGTGATCCCCGACGGGACCCAGCTCGCCCCGCCCGCCCCCGGCGCCGGCCGCACGCGCCCCTCCGGCAGCGATCTCTCGGACACCAGGGAGGCGACGCAGGTAGGAGCGGGAGGGTGAGAAAAAGAAGTTTCGAATGTTGAATCACGTCGAAGGTTGAATTGCGGAGGCAGCGCAGCCCGTGATTCAACATTCAAAATTCAAGATATTCAAGATTCAGAATTTCTCTTCGGTCCCGGCGTCACCGCTCTCTCCGCCGCACCCAACGCCAGGTCGACTACCAGCGCCAGCAGGGCGGCGGGTACGGCCCCCAGTAGGATCATGCGGACGTCGGAGAGGGCGAGGCCGGAAACGATGGGGTCGCCTAGGCCGCCGGCGCCGATGAAGGCGGCGAGGGTGGCGGTCCCGACGGCGAAGACGGCGGCGGTGCGGATCCCGGCTGCGACGACGGGAGCGGCGAGCGGAAGGCGAACGTGCCGAAGCACCTGGCCGGGTGTCATTCCCAGGGCGAGCGCGGCCTCCACCGCCTCTGGCGCGGCGTGGCGTACGCCGGTGTAGCTGTTCCGCGCGATCGGATAGAGCGAGTAGAGGAACAGGGCGACCAGCGCGGGGAGCACGCCGATACCCAGCAGCGGGATCATGAAGGCGAGCAAGGCGATGCTCGGGATCGTCTGCAGGAGCCCGGTCGCGCGCAGGGTGGTCTCCGCGCCCCAGCGGGCTCTCTCCAGCAGCAGCCCCAGCGGCACCCCGACTACGACGGCGGCGGCGAGCGAGACGGACACGAGCAGCAGGTGCCGCAGCACCAGCCGGAGAAGCAGCGAGCGGCGCGCCCAGAAGTACCCCGCCAGCGACGGCTCCCCCTCGCTGCCCGGCGCCGCGGTGCCGACGGCACCACCGCCCGCGCGGCCCACTGATCCAAGACCGATCTCACGCAGCGCGTCCGCTGCTACCCGCGATACGGGCTCTCCGGAGGCCTCCACCCGCTCGTTCCAGACCCGCATCCGATCCACCCCGATCCTGCCGGAGAGCGCGCTCAGCGCCGCGACGGCCGCCGGCTGCGATTCCCAGAGTCGCCGGCCGACGACCGCGGCCGCCTCGTACGGTGGAAAGAAGCCAGCGTCGTCTACCAGCACCACCAGGTCGTATCTGGCGATCAGGCCGTCGGTGGAATAGCCGTCGATGACGTCTACTTCGCCCTCGTCGAGGGCCCGGTACTTGACCGACTGCAGGAGCGAGCGCACGTCCCGGAGCTGAAGTCCGTATGCCTCGCGCAGCCCGGCGAGCCCGTCGGCGCGGCCGATGAAATCCGGGCTGAACCCGGCGGTGAGCTCGGGGGCGGCCCGGGCCAGGTCGGACAGCGTCTTCAGGCGATAACGCTCCGCCGTCTCGCGCCGGACAGCGATGGCGTAGGTGTTCTCGAAACCGAGCGGTGGGAGCCAGTGCGTCCCCCATCGCTCCGGGAAGGCGCGGGAGACGCGCAGGAAGACCGCCCGCGCGTCGCCCCTCGGCTCCTCGCCGAGCAGCGCCAGCAGCCCGGTCCCGGTGTACTCCGGGTAGACGTCGATCGCGCCGGCGCGCAACGCGCCGAAGGCGATCTCGGTCGCTCCCAGACCGGACCGGCGATCGACCGCGAACCCCCGTTGCTCGAGCGCCTGCGCGAACATCTCGGCGAGGAGGTAGGACTCGCCGAACGGCTTGGATGCGACCACCACGGGGCTCCCGCCGGGCGCCTGAGCGCCAGGGGCGGTCACCAGCGCGAGCAGCAGGCCGACGGCGAGCGCCCAGCGCGCCAGCCGGGTCATCGCAGCACCCCCGAGCGGGCGACCAGCCGCGCGACGTAGTCCGTGGCGGGCGCCGCGAACACTTCCCGCGGCGCCCCATGCTGCTCCACCCGGCCGTGGTGCATCACCGCGATCCATTGGGCCAGGGTGGCGGCTTCGGCGAGGTCGTGGGTGACCAGCACGGTCGTGACGGGGACCTCCTCCCGCAGCGCGAGAAAGGTCTCGTGCAGCTCACCGCGCGTGATGGCGTCCAGCGCGCCGAATGCCTCGTCCAGCAGGAGGATCCGTGGCCGCGCGGCGAGCGCGCGGGCGATGGCGACGCGCTGCTGCTGCCCGCCGGAGAGCTCTCGCGGCCAGCGTTCTCCGAAGCGCTCCGGCTCGAGTCCCACCAGGGCGAGCGCCTTCGCGGCGGCGATCTCCGGCTCGGCCTCACCCTGCAGCCAGGGAACCAGCGCCGCGTTCTTGAGCACCCGCCAGTGCGGCAGCAACCCGCCCTCCTGGGGCACGTATCCGACGCTGCGCCGCAGCGCCACCGGATCCATCCCGCGCAGTTCCGCGCCATCCAACAGCACCCGCCCCGAGTCCGGCTCCACCATGCGGTTGAACATTCGCAACAGGGTGGTCTTACCCGAGCCGCTCTCCCCCACCAGCGCCAGACAGGCACCCGCCGGCAGCTCCAGGCTCACTGCGTCCAGAGCCTGAGTGTGACCGTAGCGCTTGGATACGCCGACGACGCTGAGGGATGCAGGAGAAGGAGGTCGGAGCATGGGCAGAAGCAAAGTTCAAAGTGCAAAGTTCAAAGTAACTGATCTGCGGTACTTTGCACTTCGAACATTGCATTTCGAACTTCCGGCCCGCCCCGTTCCCTTGCCTCAGACCGACCCTCGTGGCCATATTTAAATGCAATCAGCGATTGCGTTTGCCCCGTCCGTAGCCGTCGCGCCGTAAGTGCATGCCGGTGCGCGGGATCGCATCGTCCGTGTCCCCTCCCCGAGGGTTCGATCTCACAGATGTCGTTCTGTCACCTGCACTGCCACTCGGAGTATTCGCTCCTCGACGGCGCGAACCGCGTCGGCGACCTGATCAAGCGCGCGAAGGAGTTCGAGCAGCCCGCGCTCGCGCTTACCGATCACGGCGTGATGTACGGCGCCTGGGTCTTCCAGGAGCAGGCGAAGAAGGCCGGAATCAAGCCGTTGATAGGGATGGAGGCGTACGTCGCGCCGGGCAGTCGGCTCGACCGCAGCAAGGGGAAGGACGAGAAGGGATACTACCACCTGGTCCTGCTCGCCCGAGATGCCCGGGGGTACAAGAACCTGGCGAAGCTCTCCTCGATCGGGTACACGGAGGGATTCTACTACAAGCCGCGGATCGACCGGGAGGTGCTCGCGCGCCACTCGGAGGGGCTGATCGTCTCCAGCGCCTGCCTGGCCGGTGAGATCGCCCAGCACCTGATGGAGGACCGCTGGGATGCAGCACGCGAGGCCGCTGCATGGCACGCCGAGCTCTTCGACGGCCGCTACTACCTAGAGGTGCAGGCGCACGGCTCGCCCGGCCAGGCCGAGCTGAACCAGAAGATCTTCCGGCTCGCCGACGAGATCGGCCTCCCCGTCGTCGCCACCAACGACACCCATTTCCTCCGCTCCGACGACCACCAGGCCCACGACGTTCTCCTCTGCATCGGCCTCGGCAAGGATTACTCCGATCCCGATCGCATGCACTACGACGACGGACTGTACTTCAAGAACCACGGGGAGATCGCCGACCACTTTCCCGGCCGCCCGGACGTGATAGAGAACACCCTCCGCATCGCGGACGAGGTGGACGTCCAGTTCGAGAAGAAGTACTACGTCCCGGCCTTTCCCGTCGCCGAGCGCGGCTTCGCCTCCGAGGCGGAGATGCTCAGCGACTGGGTCTGGCGCGGCGCGGTGGAGCGGTACGGGACGGAAGTCGTCAGTCGTCAGTCGTCAGCCGTCAGTCCGACTGAGGACCGACGGCCGACGACTGAAGACGGGGGGGCTCGCACCGATGTAGAATGGGCGAAGAGCGTTCTGCCCCCCCACATCGTGCAGCGCGTGGAGTTCGAGCTCAGCGTGATCAACGACCCGAAGCTCGGATACGCCGGATACTTTCTGATCACCGCCGACTTCATCAAGTGGGCTCGCGACCATGGCATCCCGGTGGGACCCGGCCGAGGCTCGGCGGCGGGCTCCATCGTGGCGTACTGCACCGGCATCACCGACATCTGTCCGATCAAGTTCGACCTCCTCTTCGAGCGCTTCCTCAACCCGGAGCGCGTCTCGATGCCGGACATCGACGTCGACTTCTGCTTCGAGCGGCGCGGAGAGGTGATCGAGTACGTACGTCAGCGCTACGGCCGCGACGCGGTCGGCCAGATCATCACCTTCGGGACCATGAAGTCGCGGGCGGTGGTGAAGGACGTCGGCCGCACCCTGGGCTTCCTCCCCGCCGAGACCGACCGCCTCACCAAGCTGATCCCCAACGGGCCGGCGTACTCGCTGACCGTCGAGGAAGCGACCAAGCAGATCCCCGAGATCAAGCAGCTGTACGAGACGGACGAGCGCTACCGGAAGCTGCTCGACCACTCCATGACGCTGGAGGGTCTCTCGCGCCACTCGAGCGTGCACGCCGCCGGCGTGGTCATCGCCCCCGGCCCGCTGGACGAGTACGTCCCGGTCTGCACCCAGGGGACGAAGGGCTCCGGCGCCGGCGACGGCGAGACGGTGATCGTCACCCAGTACGACATGACCTGCCTCGAGAAGGCCGGCATGCTGAAGATGGATTTCCTGGGACTGAAGACGCTCACCGTCATTCACGACGCGGTGACCATCATCCGCGCGCGGCACAAGGCGCTACGACACCCGGAGACCGGGGAGGAGTACAGCCGCGCCGAGGATCTTCCCCTCGATGACCCAGCCGTCTACCGGATGCTGGCGCGTGGCGGCACGGCGGGCGTCTTCCAGTTCGAATCGTCGCTCGCCACCGAGAAGCTGCGGGCCATGAAGGCGGACCGCTTCGACGACCTGATCGCCGCGAACGCGCTGCTCCGCCCCGGTCCGCTCGACATGGGGATGGACCTGGTCTACATCCGCCGCAAGCTCGGGCAGGAGCCGGTGCGTTACGCCCACCCGGACCTGGCCGAGGTGCTCGAGCCGACGTACGGCGTGATCGTGTACCAGGAGCAGGTGATGCGCATCGCGCAGCAGCTGGCCGGGTACACGCTCGGCAACGCCGACCTGCTGCGCCGGGCTCGCGCGCGCGACGTCGAGCGTGGTCATGTCCTGCCCTGCGTGTCGGTCAGGAAGCGCAGGAGCGGGACCAGGACCGCGTCCGGTGTCTCGACGTGCGGGACGTGACCGGACACCGGCAGGACCTCGAGCCGGCAGTCCGGGATGAGCTTCGCCGCGCGGTGCCCCTGCACCAGCGGGACGACCTTGTCCAGCGCGCCCCACATCACCAGGGTCGGCACGGTGAGCTCGGCCAGCCGGTCCAGGACCAGGTGGTGCTGTCCGGCGCCGTCCAGGATCGCGCGCTTGCAGGCCAGCGACGCGGTCAGCATCGGCCGGCCGCCGCCGAAGCGCAGCTGGTCGATCCACCACTGCGGTGGCACCCGCAGCGGCTGCGCGAACAGGTTCTGCGCGCGCACTGCGGCCCGCAGCTGCGGGCCGCCGGGCAGGAAGACCGCGCCGACCGCTGCCTCCCCGAGGACCGGCATCGTCTCCAGGCCG
>JAHWJV010000109.1 GCA_019348265.1 Gemmatimonadota bacterium | reverse complement strand
GCGCCCGAGCCGCGCTGAACCACCGTGCGCCCGGCGAATCGCTTGAGTTCGTGGGGCGGAGTGGTTATCCTTGCTCCGTTCTCCAAGGGCGCAGTGAGGGGCCGGGCTGGCGGAACCGGTAGACGCACACGACTCAAAATCGTGCGCCGCAAGGCATGGGGGTTCGAGTCCCCCGCCCGGTATGACGAGGGGGGCCGCTCCAGCTGGAGCGGCCCCTCCTCGTTTGTCTCGGGACACAGTCTCGTCCGCGGCTGCCGCCGGGGGCGCTGCCCGGCATGGACCTTGAAGCGGCGTTCGGGTTCGTCCCGCGCGCCGCGGGCGAGCCGCGGAGCCGCCCGCGCGCCGGGCAGCCGCCTCACGAAGAGCCGGAGCGAAAATGCTGAGCAAGGAAGATCGCGAGCGGGTCGAGCGTCGCCTGCAGGAGGAGCGTGCCCGCGCGCTCGAGGCGCTCGGCGATTTCGATGAGCAGCGTGCCGAGTCGTTGCAGGAGCGAGCGGGCGAGCTCAACAGCTATCGCCTGCACCAGGCCGACCTAGGCACCGAGGCGATCGACCAGGAGACGCAGTTCCTCCTCGCCAGCGGCCAGGGCGACCGGCTCTACCAGATCGACGACGCGCTGCGTCGGCTGTACGACGATCCCGACTCGTTCGGGGCGTGCCGCGAGTGCGGCAAGACGATCTCGATCGAGCGCCTCGACGTGGTGCCGGAAACCGACCTCTGCGCGGTGCACGCGAACGCGGCGGAGGGCTGACGCGGAGCCGTCTGGTTCTCTTGCATCGGCTCGGGTAGGGATCGTATACTCACGCGCGCCCGCGTCCCCACCGGGGCGGGCGAGCTTCGTTTGGGGCGCGTTCCCTGCCGAGCCGCTCGCGGCGAGCCTGGGACCGAGACCGATCTACGTCAAAGGGAAAAGCCATCTATGTCCAACACCGGGCTCGAGGGAGTCGTTGTCGCGCAGACGAGTCTAAGCGCGATCAACGGAGAGAAGGGTGAGCTGATCTACGTGGGGTACGACATCGACGACCTCGCCCGGAACACGACCTTCGAGGAGGTCGCCTATCTCCTGTGGAACCTGCGGCTCCCGAACCGCGCGGAGCTCGACGAGCTGGAGCGGCGGCTCGCGGCCGAGTACAACGTGGGAACCGAGATCATCGAGCTCCTGCGAGCCCTGCCGAAGAACTCCGACTCGATGGCGGCGCTGCGGACGGCGGTGTCCGCGCTGGCGCTCTACGATCCCGAAGCCAACGACAACTCCGACGCCGCCAACCGCCGTAAGGCGATCCGGCTCACGGCCAAGATGCCGACGATCGTCGCGGCGTTCGACCGCATCAGAAAGGGGCAGGAGCCGATCGCCCCGCGTGCCGATCTGGCGACTGCCGCCAACTTCCTGTACATGCTCAACGGCGAGGAAGCCAACGAGACGCGCATCCGCACGATGGACGTGGCCCTCGTTCTCCACGCCGAGCACGGGATGAACGCCTCCACCTTTGCCGCGCGCGTGACGGCGGGGACGCTGTCGGACATGTACTCGGCGGTGGTCGGCGCGCTGGGCGCGCTGAAGGGCCCGCTGCACGGGGGCGCGAACATGCGCGTGATGGAGTCGCTGCGCACCATCCAGGAGAGCGGCCAGGAGCCGAGCGCCTGGGTCCACGACGCGCTCGGGCGCGGTGAGCGTGTGATGGGCTTCGGACACCGGGTCTACAAGGCCACCGACCCGCGCGCCACCGTCCTCCGCGAGCTGGCCGACCAGATCATGCAGGGCGGCGAAGAGACGAGGTGGCTCGACCTCTCCGACAAGGTGCGGGAGGCGATGGGGACCGAGATGGAGAAGAAGGGGAAGAAGATCTACCCCAACGTCGACTTCTTCTCGGCGTCCGTCTACACGACGCTGGGCATCGAGATGGATCTCTTCACACCCATCTTTGCGATCTCCCGCATCACCGGCTGGACCGCTCACCTGTTCGAGCAGTACGCGAACAACCGGCTGATCCGGCCCAAGGCCGACTATTCCGGCCCGCGCGGTCTGAAGGTGGAGCCGATCGAAACACGCTGATCTTTCAGCGCTACAGGTCCTCGGGGCGCGGCGGCTGGACCGCCGCGCCCCGATGTATTCTTCTGCAGGTATTGGTGGCCGAGGCGAGAGCGCTCTCTCGCGCTCCGGCCGCGTAACGCGTTTACCGGATCAGGTGCGCAGATGCAGATCAGGGTCGAGCAGGTCGATTGCACGGAGTTCGAGACGCCGCTTCTGGTGCTGAACATCTTCGAGGGCGAGGCCTCGTTGACGGGCCCGGTTGCGAAGGTCGACGAGCGCGTGCAGGGGCAGATCTCCGATCTGATCGGCCGCGGGGACTTCAAGGGCACGGACGGACAGACGGCGGTGCTCTACCCCCCGAAGGGCGCCATGCCCGCGGAGCGACTGCTCCTGGTTGGGGTCGGGAAGCGCGAGTCGCTCGACCTGGAGCGCCTGCGAAAGGCGGCCGGCTCGGCCGTGAAGCAGGCGATGCGCCTCCGCGTTGCGACGTTCGCATCGCTGCTGCACCACGCCGAGCTGGTCGCGGACCGGGTATCGGCCCGCGAGGCGGCGCAGGCGGTGGCGGAAGGCAGCGTGCTCGGCGCTTACGTCTTCGACGAGCTGAAGACCCGTGGCGCCGACGACAGTGACGCGCCGGTGGCGGAGATGGTCGTGCTCGAGAAGGTGCCCGACAAGGCGCGGGAGATCGAGGAGGGCACCGCCGTCGGGGCTGCCTTAGCGCGTGGCGAGAACCTCGCCCGGACGCTGGGGAACCTGCCCGGCAACATCGCGACCCCGGCCTACCTCGCGCAGACGGCGGAGCGGATCGGGGCGGACCATGGTATGACGGTGACGGTGCTCGGGCCCGCGGAGCTGGAAGGCGAAGGGCTGAACGCGCTCCTCGCGGTGTCGAGGGGCTCGGTCGAGGAGCCCAGGCTGATCGTCCTCGAGCACCGGCGCGGTCCGGCGACACAAAAGCCGCTGATCCTGCTCGGTAAAGGGCTGACCTTCGACGCCGGTGGCATCTCCATCAAGCCCGCTCAGGGGATGGAGGAGATGAAGTTCGACATGTGCGGCGGCGCCGCGGTGCTCGGCGCCATGCAGGCGATCGGCGAGCTCGACGTGCCGGTGAACGTCATCGGCGTGGTCCCGTCGTCGGAGAACCTGCTGTCGGGCGCGGCGATGAAGCCGGGCGACGTGATCCGGAGCCATCTCGGTAAGACCATCGAGATCGTGAACACCGACGCCGAGGGACGGCTCATCCTCGCCGACGCGCTCTCGTACCTGAAGCGCTTCGACCCCGCGGCGGTGATCGATGCCGCGACGCTGACCGGCGCGTGCGTGATCGCTCTCGGGCACCAGGCGAGCGCCGCGCTCGGCAACGATCAGCCACTCATCGACGAGCTCGTGCGCCTCGGCGAGCAGGTCGGCGAGCGCGTATGGCCGCTGCCGATGTACGATGAGTACCGTGAGCAGATCAAGTCGGACTACGCCGACATCAAGAACACGGGTGGGCGCCCCGCCGGCACCATCACCGCCGCCTGGTTCCTCCGCGAGTTCGTCGGCGAGTACCCGTGGGTCCATCTCGACGTGGCTGGAACTGCGTACGGCGACGGAAAGCTCCCGTACCAGACCAAAGGGTCCACGGGCGTTCCGACCCGCCTGTTCGTGGAGTGGGTCCGTTCGCGGGCCGGCTGAAATGATGCCGTGCCGGGGCGGCGCGCGCCCCCGACCGCGCCGCTGCTTCGGGCTCGCCTTCCTCCTCCTGCTGGCGCTTCCGGTTCCCGCCTGGACCCAGGTCCGTCCAGATACGGTCGCGGCTGACACCGCCGCGCGCGACACGATCCTCGTCCCCATCCCACCGACCGCGGTTTCCGCCGACACGCTGCCGAGCGACTCGCTCCGGCGCACCGCGCGAGACAGTGTCCAGGCGACGCCCTTTCCGTCCTATCCCTCGCCGCTCCCGATTGGCTGGGGCGCCGGGCGCTGGGAGTGGGACCGCGCTGCGCTCTGGCGCTATCACGGGTATAGCCTGCTGGAGTTCCTGGAACGCACGCCCGGCTTCACCGTGGTCCGAGCCGGCGACCACGGGCAACCGGTGGGAATCACCGCGCTGGGCCTAGGGGGCGGGCGGCTGCGGGTTTTCATCGACGGCTTCGAGATCGACCCGCTCGGCTACACCTCCGTAGATCTCCAGCAGGTCGGCACCGCCGATCTGGAGTCCGTACGGATCGAGCGCGACCTCTCCGGCATCCGCATCGAGCTCAGCTCGATCCGTGCTCCGGAGAGCCGCCCCTTCTCCGCCGTCGAGGCCGGTACCGGTGTGTGGGAGGCGAAGCTCCTGCGCGGCGTTCTCGTTCGAGGCGTCGGCGGCCGAAGCGTGATCACGGCCTCCTACGACGCGGTAACGACGGAGGGGTACCGCTTCGACGCCCCCTTCTCGATGGTGGCGGCGCGGGCGGCGTGGAGCTACGCGGTGTCCGAGCGGACCGGGCTGCAGCTCGAGATCCGCAACAGCGGCGTCGAGCGGCTTGAGGGTGCGTACAATGAGAACTACGACCGCAGGACGATCCTGCTGAGGGGCCGCTCCCGGATCAGGGACGGCCTCGTGGTCGACGGGGCGCTCGGCAGAGCCTGGCGCAAGCCGGCGACGGACGACTTCCTCGCGACGGATCTAGCCTCCGTCCAGGGAATGCTCCGGGCCAGCTACACCCGCGGGATCACCTGGGGCGAAGCCCTGGTGCGGGTTCGCGACGACGCCCTGACCAGCTCGGCCTCGCCGCGCCTGGAACTCGCCACCCGTGCCATCTTTCGGCCGCTTCCCTGGGCGAGCGCGGAGTCGGAGCTCCGAACCTCGCGGCTCGGCGACGCGGGCGCGCTCGTGTGGCGTGCCACCGGTCGCGCCGGGCGGACCGGCGCCCCGACGGTGTTCCTGAGTCTCGCCGGAGGTGCCCAGGGAGTCGGCCTGGTCGCCGATGAAGACAGCATCCCCCAGTTCTCCTCGATCTCGTCAACGGTCGCCGCGGTGCGGATCGGAGCCGAGATCACGCGCAACGTCTTCAGCGCCGGCCTGGCGGGCGTGAACGTCGCTGGCGCTCGCATCGCTCCGTTCGGCGCCGCGTTCGACCGTGGGCTCCCGGCGCGGGACGCGGATGCGGCCCGCGGGCTCGAGGCGCACGCCTCCGGGGTGCTCCCACGGACCGGCGAATTCCTCCGCGCGGAGGGATGGGTGAGTTACTGGCCCACCGGCGGCGACCGCCCCTACCTCCCCGAGCTCGACGCGCGCGCTGCGCTCACCGCGAACGGACTCTTCTACGACGGCCAGCTCGAGCCCAGCGCGTCCTTCCAGGTCGCCCGCCGCGGGTCGATGCTGGTCCCCCAGGGCCAGGCGGGCGCGGAGTACGTGAGCACCACCCCTTATACGCTCACCAACCTCTTCCTCCAGATCCGGATCCTTGATATCCAGGCGTTCGGCCTCTGGGAAAATCTCCTGAACTACCAGTCGGCCGCGGATCTTCCAGGCCGCCCGCTGCCCGGCCAGCGGTTGATCTACGGTATCCGCTGGGTGTTCCGGGATTGACCTTTCCGCCGCGCGCTCGCTCCTCTCTCCGATTGACTTGCCAGTGGGCGGCCGGTACTTTCCGCCGCCCGTAGCTTCCGCTGCCGGAAGGGAGGCATTCCATGATTCGCAGCATGACTGGGTTCGGTGAGGCCGAGGGACTCACCCCCGCCGGCCGGCTCCGCGTGGAGCTGCGCACGGTCAACCACCGCTACCTGAACGTCAACACCCGATTGCCGAACGCGCTCGCGCGCTGGGAAGGGGACATCCGGGAGTGGCTCCGGAAGGATTTCGTTCGTGGCCACGTGAACTGCACCGTCCGGCTGGACCGCGACGCCGCTCCGGGCGCCGCGCTCGGGATGCGGCTCGATCCGGATAAGGTGGAGGGATATCTGGCGCTCTTCGCACAGCTACGAGACCGCTTCGGCGTCACCGGAGACCCGGATGTCTCCCTGATTTCGCGCTTTGGCGATATCTTTGTAAGGGAAGAGCCGGACGCGGAGAGCACCGAGATCTCCGCGGACGAGTTCCGGGCCGTGATCGAGAGCGCCGCGCGAGCCACCGTGGTAATGCGGGGCGAGGAAGGGCGACGGCTCGAAGTCGACCTCAACGGTCGCCTGGCCGCCACCGAGCGCGCGCTCGGCGAGATCCAGGAGATCGCACCGGAGCGCCTGCGCGCCGAGCGCGACCGTCTCCGCGCGGCGGTTGAGGACCTGGCCGGAGGCGTCAGCATCGATGAGAACCGCATCGCGCAGGAGATCGCGTTTCTCGCGGAGCGGTGGGACATCAACGAGGAACTGGTTCGCTTCCGTGCCCACCTCGATCTCTTCCGGCAGCTCCTCGGCGAATCGCCGGAGGAAGGGGTAGGGAAGCGCCTCTCCTTCCTCGTGCAGGAGATGCATCGGGAGGCGAACACGATCGGCTCCAAGGCCAACCACGCAGCGATCGCGCACCGCGTCGTGGCCATCAAGGAAGAGATCGAGCGGCTCCGCGAACAGGTGGAGAACGTCGAGTGAGCGATGCGGCCAGCCTGCGAAACTCCGCGTTTCCGCTGATCTTCGCGGCTCCGTCGGGCGCGGGGAAGACGTCGATCGCACAGGCCTTGCGCGAACGGCGGGAGGATGTGGTCTTCTCGGTCTCGGCCACCACGCGGCCGGCGCGTGCCTACGAACAGGAGGGCGTGCACTACTTCTTCCGCACGGAAGAGGAGTTCCGGCGGATGATCGCCGAGGGGCAGCTGCTCGAATGGGCCGAGGTGCACGGGAACCTGTACGGCACGCCGCGCTGGAACCTGGAGGCCGCGAGCGCCTCGCGGAAGCACCTGATCCTCGACATCGACGTTCAGGGCTCTCGGCTCGTTCGGCTGGCGGTGCCGGACGCGGTATCGGTTTTCGTTCTCCCGCCCTCCGGGGCAGAGCTCACGCGGCGCCTCGTCGGCAGGGCGAGTGAAGCGCTGGAAGCACGAACGCGGCGGCTTCAGGCGGCACGTCATGAGATCGCCGCAGCTGCGGAGTTCGACTACGTGATCGTGAACGACGACCTCGAGACTTCGGTGGGAGCCGTCGAAGCGATCCTGAACGCGGAGTCGACCCGCACGAAGCGGCTGGCGGCGCTTCCCGAGCTGGTCGATCGGCTCTGCGACGAGGTGGATCAGTATCTGGCCGTCGAGCAGGGCAAACCTGCGCAGTAACCCTAGAGGAACGAGCAAGCATGAAAGTGTTCACGCCAGGATCGGTCGCGAACCACACCGGGAGCAAGTACCTCGGCGTTCTGGTCGCCGCCAAGTATGCGCGCAACCTGAATGAGTTCCGTCGGGGGGAGGTATACACGGAGCCGGCGTCGGGACAGATCGAGCCGCGCGAGAAGCTGACGACCACCGCGCTCGGCGGCGTGGCTTCGGGAACCGTGGAGTTCAACCTGATCGAGCGTCTCCGCGGCGAGATGTGATCGGATGACGTCCGGCGGAACCGGCGCTATGCGTCCCTTCGCCGGACGGCACGTGGTGCTGGGCGTGACCGGGGGAATCGCGGCTTACAAGGCGATTCAGATCGCCCGTGATCTGACGGTCGAGGGGGCGCTCGTCGACGTGGTTCTCACGGCGGGCGCCCTCGAGTTCGTTCAGCCGCTCTCCTTCGAGGCGCTCACCGGGAGATCCGTGTACAGTCGCGCCCATGCCCCGGCCGACCCCCTCCTGCACATTCGGCTCGCGCGGGATGCGGATCTCGTCGTCGTCGCGCCGGCCACCGCCGACTTCATCGCACGAGCCGCGGCCGGAATGGCGGATGACCTCCTGACGACGGTCCTGCTCGCCACGCGCGCCCCCGTGCTCGTCTGCCCGGCCATGAACGACCGGATGTACTTGCACGCCCTGACGCAGGCGAACCTCGCGCGGCTGGAGCAGGTCGGGTACGCGACCGCCGGGCCGGCCGTGGGGCCGCTGGCCTGGGGCGAGGGCGAAGGACCCGGGCGGCTGCTGGAGCCGGAGGAGATCGTCGCGAGCTGCGGGCGACTCCTCTCCGCAAATGACACATGGTCCGGGCGTCGCGTTCTCGTCACCGCCGGCCCCACCCGCGAGCCGATCGATCCTGTCCGCTTCATCGGGAACCGGTCATCCGGCCGCATGGGGTACGCCCTCGCGGCCGCCGCCTGGCGCCGGGGGGCGCAGGTGACGCTGATCTCCGGCCCCTCGGCCGTGCCGCCACCTTTTGGGCCGGAGCGGGTCTCGGTCGAGACCGCCGATCAGATGCGCCACGCCGTCGCGGAGCTTCTGCCCGCCGCGGACGTTCTGGTCATGGCCGCCGCAGTGGGCGATTTCAAAGTGGCGGACGTCGCCTCGCAGAAGATCAAGAAGTCCGGCGGAAACGTCCCGCAGATCACCCTGGCTCCGAACCCCGATATCCTCCGGTCCACCCGACCGTTGCGGCCGCCGCAGTGCGTCGTGGTCGGCTTCGCGCTGGAGACGGAGAACATGGCCGAGCATGCCCGGGAGAAGCTGCTCGGGAAAGAACTCGACCTCCTGATCCTCAACGACGCGGGGGAGAACGGGGCCGGGTTCGAGGTGACCACCAACCGCGTCACGATCTTCGACCGCGACGGCGGTGTCGCCGATCTTCCGCTCCTCTCCAAGGGCGAGGTCGCCGAGGAGATCCTCGATCGGGTGGAGCTCCGGCTCCACGGTACCGCCGGATGACCGAGGGAACGGATCTGCTCGCTCGGCTCCTCCGCCAGCGGCGCGAGCTCGGCGAGTCGGAGCTGGTTCTCGACAGCGTGGCCGCAAGGGCTTTTTCCTCCAAGGCCAGCGTTCCTTCCGCCGCGCCGGCCCAAGCGCCACCGCACTCGTCCGCCGCCCCGCCCGAGATCCTGACTCCTGTCGAGGCGCCGCCGGCGCCACCGCTCCCGGGGCAACCGCGGTGGAGATCATCCAGATCGGCGATCTCGCCGCGCTTCGCGAGGTGGCGCTCGGTTGCCCCCGCTGCCGCCTCTCCGAGACCCGTACCCGGGTAGTGTTCGGGGAAGGGAGCCCCGCGGCCGACATCGTGGTTGTCGGCGAGGCGCCCGGGGCGGAGGAGGACCGTACCGGCCGTCCCTTCGTCGGCCGAGCCGGCAAGCTGCTCGACCTGATGCTCGCGTCGATCGGCTTCGCACGCGAATCGGTGTTCATCTGCAACGTCCTGAAGTGTCGCCCTCCGGGAAATCGTAACCCTCAGGCGGACGAAGTGACCGCCTGCAGTCCGTACCTG
>JAHWJV010000108.1 GCA_019348265.1 Gemmatimonadota bacterium | reverse complement strand
CGCCGGCGCCACCTCCGCCGGCCGGCGCCCACCTCCTGCTGAAGGGCGTCGTCGCGATCCTGGTGGCCATGTGGATCGGCTCCGCGATCAGCACCTGGCTCCAGTCGCTCGGCCTGACGCTGCCCGGCTACATCGGCGCGATGGTCGTGGCGGCGATCGTCCGCAACATCGACGATGCCACCGGGTTGGTCGGCTTGCCTCAGCGCACCATCGACGACCTAGGAAGCGTGGCGCTCTCACTTTTCATCGTCTTCGCGCTGATGACGCTGAAGCTCTGGGAAGTCGCCGAGCTCGCCATACCGCTCATCGCCATCCTCGCCGTGCAGGTCGCCTGCATGGTACCAATCTGCATCTGGATCGTCTTCCGCCTGATGGGCCGCGATTACGACGCGGCGGTCGCGAGCGCCGGCTTCTGCGGTTTCATGCTGGGCACCACCGCCAACGCCCTCGCGAACATGGAATCCCTCGCCGAACGCTACGGCCCCGCCCCCAGAGCCTTCCTCGTCGTCCCCATGGTAGGTGCCTTCTTCATCGACTTCAGCAACGCGCTGATCATCACGACATTCGTGAACCTGCTGAGATAAGTAAAATTTTTCTCACCCCAGCCACCCCTCCCCTGCCGCCCGCTCCAGCGCGCGCTCTACGGCCGGCCAGAGCTCCGGCATCGCCTCGCGGATCGGCTGCATGCGCTTCAGGACCTGCTCGCGCGGTACTCCGTGCATGCGCCAGGTACCGCCGCGGGTATTGAGGTTCTGAAGAAGGGGCTGGAGCCGGTCCAGCGCGTTCGCGAAGCGCGCCTCCGGGGTCGTGCCCGCCTCGAACTCATCCCACAGCTCCCGCAGCTCCGCCGACTGGTCCTCTGGGAGGATCCCGAAGAGGCGGTCGGCGCAGGCCTCCTCGCGCTCCGCCTTCCCCTGTACCGCCACAGGGTCGTAGCAGAAGGCGTCTCCCGCATCGATCTCCACCAGGTCGTGCACGAGCACCATGCGAACGGCCCTGCCGACATCGGTACCCGCCGGGGCATACTCCGCCAGCAGCCCGGCCATCAACGCCAGGTGCCAGGAGTGCTCGGCGCTGTTCTCCTGTCGCGACTCGTCCGCCAGCAGCGTCTGCCGCAGCACGCGCTTGAGCTTGTCGATCTCGATGATGAACGCCAGCTGCTGCTCGAGTCGGTCGTCGTTCATGATGCGTTTGGGAAAGAGAGTCTTCAGCCTTCAGGGTGCAGTCTTCAGCCGCCCGTGGTCGGCCGGCGCTCGTCATCGCCGATCCGAGTCCCGGAGTCTGGAGCTCCTTCTTTGTCGACCTTCGCTGCGCGAACGATGACAGCGCGGGCCAGCAACTGGCAACTGGCAACTGCAAACAGCGCCCCCTCTCCGCGGAGAGGGGGCGCTGAACTCGCGGAGCTCGTCAAGGAGCGCCGCTCGCGGGCGGAGGGGGCAGCGGGTCCCCGAGCATGAAGTCGCTGAACGTCGTATCCGCCGGAACGGTCTCCAGCGGTATGGAGTCGACCGGGGCAGTCGGCGTCACGGTGGCCCGCTGGATGACGCAGGCGCCCGCGGGCTCCTTTCCGGCGGGGAAGTACTCGGGCTTCGCGGGGGCGGTCGGGCAGCCGGGCGCGATCGCGGGGCGGCCCGTCATCGGATCCGTCGCGACCGTGACCAGACCGCCCGGTACGGTCCAGGGAGCGGGCGCCGTGCGGCGCGCGTACACCTCGCGCATCATGTCGCCCCAGATCGGCGCCGCAAGCGTACCCCCGTAGGCGCTCGCGCCGATCGACCGCGGCGTGTCGAAGCCCAGCCAGACGGCCGTGACGATCTCCGGGGTGTAGCCGACGTACCATACATCGGTGCCGTTGTCGGTCGTGCCTGTCTTCCCTGCCATGGGCACGCGGGCCGGGAGGCGCGACCGGGCCTCGGCGCCGGTTCCCTTCTCCGCCGCGTCCTTGAGCATGTCGGTCACCAGGAAAGCCACCTCTGGAGACATCGTCCGGGCGGCTTTGGCGCGGGTGTCGACCAGGATCTTGCCGGTCGCGTCGCGCACCTGGCGAACCAGGAAGGGCTCCGCCCGCAAGCCCCGGTTGGCGAGCGCGGTGTACGCGCCGGCCAGCTCGAGCGGCCTGACGGCGCCCGCGCCGATCATGGACGATGGATACGGCGGGATTCGCGCCGTGATGCCGAAGCGCTTCGCGTCAGACGCCACCGTCTGCAGCCCCGCACCCATTCCGAGCTGGATCGCCACCGTGTTGATCGACTGGGTGAGCGCCTGGCGCACGGTGATGGGGCCGCGGAAGAGATCATCCGAGTTCTTGGGCTCGTACACCGGAGAGCCGGGAAGCAGGATGTGCAGCGCCGTGTCCTGCATCACGGTCGAGGGCGTGACCCCGCGCTCGATGGCGCTGGCGTAGACGAAGGGCTTGAAGGATGATCCCGGCTGCCGCATCGCCTGGGTCACCCGGTTGTACTCGGATTGCGCGTGGTCCCGCCCGCCGACCATCGCCAGGATCTCACCGGTCCGCGCATCGACGGATACGACCAGGCCCTGGAGGTAGTTGGTCCCGGACGCCGACGCTCGCGCGGCGGCGCTCCCGTACTTCGGGGCGCGGTACCAGCTGTTCTGCTCGACCGCGCGGAGGCCGCGAACGAGCGCGCTGTCGGCCGCGTTCTGCGCGGCCGGATCGATCGTCGTCCACACCCGCAGCCCGGTCTTTCCATAATCCGCGCCGTAGCGGGACTCGAGGAACTGCTTGACCTGGTCGATCACATAGGGCGGACGCGCCGCGTAGCCGTGGTTCGGTGCGAGCCGGACCGGGCGCCGCTTCGCGGCCGTCGCGTCGGCCACTCGGACCACCCCCTCCTGCGCCATGATGTCGAGCACGAGATTGCGGCGCTCGAGCGCGCGCTGCGGATCGATCTTGGGGGAGTATATCCCTGCCCCCTTCGGCAGCGCCGCGAGCATCGCCGTCTCCTCGATGTTCAGCTGAGCCGCGGACTTCCCGAAGTAGTGCCGGGCGGCCGCCTCGATCCCGAACCAGCCGTGGCCGAAATAGATCCAGTTGAGATACGACTCCAGGATCCGCTCCTTGCCGTAGCGCTGCTCGAGCTCGACGGCCAGGCGAGCCTCCCGCAGCTTCCGCTCGAGCGAGATGTCCTGCCGATTCACCGTCTCCGGGTACATCGCCCCGATCAGCTGCTGCGTGATCGTCGACGCCCCTTCGCGGTTCCCCTCCAGGTTCTCCTTCACCGCCCGGGCGACGCCGACGGGGTCCACGCCGTAATGGTCGAAGAACCGCTTGTCCTCGACGGCGACGAACGCTGCCGGGACGTAGGCTGGCAGCGACTTGAGCGAGATGTTGGTGCGCACCTGCGGCCCGAGCTCCGCGATCAGCGCGCCGTTCCGTGCGTACACGCGCGCGCTCTGCGTCGGCACCCGTAGCGTCACCTGCTGCGCGGCCGTCGGCGCAGCCGTCGCCGCGACGATGCAGGTAGCGGCGAGAATAGCCCGGGCACGGCCCAGTGGGCCGAACGATAGCCGACAGCCGATAGCCGATAGCCTCTTCTTCTTCATTCCAGTTCCCACGTTACGGGCGCGCGCCGCGGAGCGTCCGCTCCATTCGCCGACCCGATCTGCTCCCGCACCCGACTCAGCTGCTCCGACAGGAAGCGCTCAAGGCGCGCGGCGAGCTCCGGATCACGGCGCAACTCTTCATCGCTGTAGCTTACTCGTACGGACCACGCACTGGTTCCTTTCACCGGTCCCGCCTTGAAAGCCGTCACCGATCTCCGGTCGTCCGGCTTAGTGCTGGGCGCGTCGAGGTCGAGCAGCGAGCGCAGCGCCGCCGCCCGCTCCGTGACCGTCCGGAGGGGCGCGATCTTCTGGAACTTCGGGACGGTCGCCTCTGGCGCCTCATAAAGAGCATCGCGCTCCTCGCTCGAAAGCTGGAGCACCGCCTCGCCCACTGCGCGCATGTATGAGATGTGCGCCGCGGAGCGGCCGGCGACCCGTGCGATCGCCGCCTGGCTCATCCCTTCCTGGACCAGCAGCTGATAGCTCACCGCAGTGTCGACCGGGTGCGGGTCTACCCGCGCCTCGTTCTCCGCCACCTGCAGCGTGAGCGACTCGCCCACGGTGATCCGGCCATGGTTACGCACGGGAATGCGCTCCAGCCCGGCACGGCGCGAGGCGAGCCAGCGGCGCATCCCGTATACCAACACGTATCGCGGGTCGAGAGGCGTCCCTTCCATCCGTACGCCGATCGCTTGCTTGATCTCACCCCCCGCCAGGATCGCCTGCTTCAGCCCTTCCAGCTCCGCCTCGTCCACGTGCTGGCGAACGTAGGGCCCCTCCATGACGATCTCGTCCGGGGTCAGGAGGAGATGGTCCGTGGCCGCGCGCGGCCCCTCCAGGTGGCGCGGCGCGTGGTAGACCGCACCGACCGAGCTCTCACGCTGCTGCAGCCGCCGTTTCGCGGCGGCCCTGTCGAACGGCGGGGGGAGCTTCTCCATCGCTAACTCGCGAAGGCGAAGCGGATGGTGCGGATCCCCGTGCGCCGTACCAGCTGCCCCGCGATGTCCCTGAATAGCTCCGCCGCCTGGCTGGAAGTGCGGAACTGGCGCTCGTAGAACTCCACCGGCATCGCCGCGTCGCGGGCGTCGGAGATCACGCTGCGGACGGGGAGCGGCGGGTGGAGCAGGATGTCCTCATAAATCTGACTGAACACCTCGGTATAGCCGCGGTGTCCCGCCGTGTGCCGAACGTGGTTTATGATCAGCCCGTCCAACTCGAGGTTCGGGTTGAAGGCAGCCCGGACGTCGTCCACGGTGTTCAGCAGGGCGAGAATGCCGCTCGCCGAGAATCCGTCCGGCCAGGCAACGATCAAGAATCCATCCGAGGCCGCCAGCGCGGCCTGCAGCCAGAGGCCGCCGCCAGGCGGCGTGTCGATGATCACCACCTCGGTGTCCGTGGGGATCCCGGCCGTCAGCATGTCGCGAACGCCCATGATGGTGCGCGCGCGACGCGGATCGTCGCTCCCGCGCTCGAAGTCGACCAGGTCCTCGGCACCCGGCAGGACCCGGAGATTTTCGTGATGACACTGCACCAGGGCGTCCCGGAGAGGGATGTCGCCACGGAGCACGTCCGAGAGCATTGGCCCGGAGAAGTCGTCCCCGAGCATGTGAGCGGTCGCGTTGCACTGCGCATCCATGTCGACGAGCACCGTGCGCAGTCCCTGATCGGCGGCCAACGCCGCGGCCAGGTTGACCGCCACGGAGGTCTTGCCCACGCCGCCTTTCTGCAGCGTGATCGCGATGCGGCGCATCAGCGTCGCTCCTGTCGAACTGTGAGTTTTTGATCCAGCCGCGCCAGATGGATGCGCGGGGACATGCCCGGGCGGATCTTAGGGCGCCTAACGGGGGAAGGCGCAAACGGTAATGGTATAGCCGCTCCGCTGTCAAGCGGCACACCTACCGGCCCGGCGGCTCCCACGGGTGCCTCAAGTTTTCAGCGCGTTTGCCGACACTCCCCTAGCGAGACTCCCTATGGAGAGCGCCCCTACTGCGAGACCCACTGGAGGATGAATGTCCCAGGAACACTTCTGGTTCATCGACGACGAGCAGCAGGTGCGTTGGGCGGTTCGGGTGAGCGGCGGGTATGCGGCTCCGGGAACCCTCCCGACCACTGATACGCGCATCGTTTTCACCTCCCGCCATGCACAGCTGAGCACCTCTTATCCGCTCGACAAGGACGAGCAGGAGCTTACCTGCTACGAGGTCCTGGAGCTGCTCGGGACGGCGAAGCTGGAGTTCTCACAGCGGAGGCAGGCAGCGTAGACTTCGAAGTGCGAAAGTGCGAAAGGAAACGTGGAGTTCCTCTCGCACTTTCGCACTTTTCCTTCAGCTTTCGTCCTGAACCGCGAGCTGGAGGAGCGCGTCCGTGTTGGCGCGTCCGGAGACGATGAGTCGGAACTCCTGCTCGCTGACGTCGGCCTGGAAGACGTCCTCGGGCGTAATGCCGGGAGCGACGAGGTCGGCGTTGTCGGCGACCACCGATCCGGAGCGCGGCGCCGGGCCGATCTCGCCGTTCACCCAGGCGGCGAGGGCGATGCTGGCCGCGGCGGCGAGTGGGATGAGCGGTCTGGTCCAGCGGCTGAGCTGGGCGGAGCGCTTTCTGCGCTGCGCGAGCGGTAGCTCGGCACGCGCGACGATGGAGCTGCGCAGCGCGTCCCAGTCGACGTCCGCCACAGGCGGGTCGATCTCGATCATCCGCAGCGCGGCGGCGATCTCAGGGTCTCTACGCAGCTCGTTCTCTTCGTGCATCATGGATTCCTCCTGGCAAATGGCGCGAGCGCCTGTCTCAACGTTTGTCGCGCCTGGTGCAGGTGCCAGCGGACGGTACCGTCCGACAGCTCAAGCATTTCGGCGATCTCGGGGCTGGTGAAGCCCTCGAGCTCGAACAATTTCACGATCGCGCGCTGGCGCTCCGGAAGAACCGCGACGGCGGCGTCGAGGCGTTCGCGAAGCTGCGATCTTTCCGCTTCCAGGTGTGGGGTGGGCTCCCGCGTCGAGATGTCGGCCGGAAGCGCATCCGTCTGCCGCAGCGATCTGGCTTTCCGTGCATTCAGACCGCGGTTGACCAGGATCCGGAAGAACCACGGCGCGAAGCGGTTCCCCTCCTTGAAGGTATCGATCTTCTCCAGGGCGACCATGAAGGCATCCTGAACCAGATCTTCCGCGTCCTCCCGCTGCCCGAGCAGGCGGTACGCGACGGAGAACGCGCTGCGCATATGTCGACTCACGATCTGGTCGTACGCGGCAACGTTGCCGTTGCGCAGCCGCACGACCAGCTCCTCGTCCGTAACCTCCGCTACTACGCGCTCCTGCTGTCCGGCCACGCGAAGCTGCGAGGGTAGCGCGGCCGCGTCAGTTCCGATCATCGCTTTCGCGGCGGGACTGGTCTCTTCTCCCATCCAACCTTCGCTCATTCGCCAGCAGCACCGGGATCCTCTGCTTCTGATCCTCGGAGAGCACGTCCCCGACCTGCCGCATGCTGACGGCGTTATTCTCGTGGATCTTCTTCAGGAGCGGCTCCGCTGCTCGCATCTGCGCCTCGAATGCCTCGCGCTGCTCGGCTGTCGGCTCGCGCCCTCGCGGCAGCTGCGGAAGCTGCCGCCGCATCTGCACGAGCTGCGTGACGTACGGCTGGTTCTTCTCCTCCATCTGCCGATCGATCTCCTGCAACTTGACGACCTGCTCCGCCGTCAGCCGCAGCTCCGCGCGATTGCGGAGCAGGAACTGCACCGGTCCCCGGTCGATGCGGTAAAACCGACCTCGCCCGGACATCGAGTGTCCCGGCTTCTCCTGCTCCTGGGCGTCCAGCTGCATGGGAAACAGCATGAGGCCGAGCAGTAGCAATATATAACGAAAAGCCTTGTGCATTGCTTGTGCTGCTGGTTGGGGCGGCGCTGTCAACACCGCGTTCACCAGTATCTACAGCGGAGCGGTGGCGAGCGTTGGGGAGAGGCCCTGGAAGACGTTGACGGAGGGTCTCTTAGTTACCACGCGCGGACGCTGACGCCGGCGCGAAGCTGCAGGATGTTCGAGGTGGAATAGTGCAGCACGACCCCTTCAACGCTCTCCTCCTGGAAGCCCTGCACGATGCTGCCGATGTACGGAGTCAGGCGGTCCTCGCTCCAGAAGACGAGGTAGTCGTCCAGCCCGAGCAAGAACTCCACTCCGCGACCCATCGGGAGCGACCCCTGAAAGCCGAGGTTCAACGCGGGGTGCACGCGGTTGAACTCGCGGACGACCGCGGCCGCGACGACCAGGTCGGTGGCCGGGGCACGGCGCGTATCGGTGATGGAGCGCGGCTGCTCGAATCGGACGGAGCCGCCCAGCTTCGCGAACCACATGGGATCGGTAGACTGGGCCGCCCAGTCCGGTGCCTGGTGGAAGGTTGAATCGCTCAGGAAATACTGGACCTGCCCGGTCTGACTATACACCCCCCCGCCGACCAGGCCGAAGGGGCCGCGCAGCCGCAGTCTCGCGTCGAGGCCGAGCAGCGGGCTGCCGGTGCGCTCCTGGCGCACCAGGAAGCCACCGCTCGGGACGAACACGGAGACCATCCCGCCGCCGAAGGGGGCCCGCACACCGGTATACGCCGACACCGTCAGCAGCGGACGCGCTGGAGCGGCATTCATCTGCGCACCTACGAGCACCGGCGTGCAAAGCAGAAGCGCTGCGAGAAGCGCGTATTTCTTCATTGGTATGCTCATCGATGGGGGAAGACCCGGGGGCGGGCGTGTTGGACCGGCTACTCGGAAAATATCGGCAGGACGGGCGCCCGTCTGCAGTCTGCGGAGCTATTCCCGTGGGCGGCACAACCTTAACGGCGCTGGCGCTGGCGGGCAATGCCGGCACCCCGGTGGACCCCTTTGCGGTGTGGGTGGTATTCAACAGCTATTCTTTTCCTATTGGACGAAGGCAGATCTTGGAACTCATCTCACTGGGGCTGGCGCGGCTCCGCCCCGGGTTCAAGCAGGCACGTCTCTGGGCGCAGTTCCTCGCGGGGATGTTCGGCTTCGGCCTCTCGATCGCCCTCATGGTTCGCAGCCATCTCGGGCTCGGCCCGTGGGACGCCTTCCACGCGGGCATACACAACCTGACGGGGATGACGATCGGGACAGCGAGCATCCTCACCGGCCTGCTGATCGTGGCAGGGATGACGGTCGCCGGTGAGCCCCCGCGGCTGGGCACCATCGTCAACATGTTCGCAATCGGCATCTGCCTGGACCTGCTGCTGCCTTTCGTGCCGCCTGCGACCGGGTTTGCCGCGGAGCTCGCGTATTCGTTGACCGCTATCGGGCTGGCGGGCATCTGCACCGGCCTCTACATCGGCACCGGCCTGGGTAAGGGCGCCCGCGACGGCCTCTCCATGTGGCTGAGCGGCCGCACCCGCGTTCCGGTTCGTCGTGTCCGGATGATGGTGGAGCTCGTGGTGCTGGCCGGCGGCTGGGCGATGGGCGGCACCATCGGCCTGGGCACGGTGCTTTTCTCGCTCCTGATCGGCCCCTCGATGGAGCAGGGCCTGCGGCTTTTCGGCGTCGTCGTGGTGCCCGCGCCGGACGCCGTGGGCAGCGCCGCCGACGCACAGGCCGCCTGAGCACCTCCGAAAGGAATGGGGAACAGGGAACAGGGAACAGCCTGCCCGACGCGGAAGGGGCCGACATCGAGATGACGTCGGCCCCTTCAATGTTTCCCGCTGTTCGCTGTACCCTGTTCACTACTCCCTAATCCGTATCCCCTCCAGCGCGCTCTCATCGAGCCG
>JAHWJV010000107.1 GCA_019348265.1 Gemmatimonadota bacterium | reverse complement strand
TGGCTGGCGGTGGTGCGCTGTTCGAAGGCGGAATCCACTGGATCAACTTCATGGCGAGTTTGGGTCTCACGCCTGCCCGGGTGCATGGCTTCCGCCCCGGCCGCGCTGACGGCCCGGAACGCCCGGTAGTCGTCGTATTCGAGTATGCCGGCGGCGCGGTCGGCACGCTCTACGACTCCTGGGAGATCGGCTCGCCGCTGAAGGGGCTCAGGCTGTCTGCCCTTTATGGCACCGACGGCGCCGCGACCTTCGAGACGAACGGGCTTTTCCTCGGTGTTCGCGGACGTCGGCGACGCATCCGGATGCCGGACCCACGCGATCTGCTGGGATACCGCGCAATGTTCGAAGACTTCTTTCAGGCGCTGCGCGCCGGGACCGAGCCGCGCTTCGATCTCTCCCGCGCGCGGCGGGACCTCGAGCTGGTGGAGGAGGTCTACCGCTCGATCGCCCGATCGGGAGATGCTCCACCGATGACTGAACACTCGTAAGGGAACGACCTTGAATCTATCGATAGCGCTCGCGGTCGGGCTGCTGGCGGGTACGCACGCGTCTACCTGGGGGATGTACAAGGACGCCATCCACGAGGGATTTACCTGGCAGAAGTACTCCCGCAGCATCCTTGTCGCGGGCTTCGTCGGGGTGGTTCTGGAGAGGCTCACGCAGCTGGACCTCTCCAGGACGGGGAACATCGTGGTCTTCTTCGGGATGATCTACGGAGTGGAACGGCTCCTTCTCGAGCTGTGGAAGAGCTTCATCCGCGTGGAAGACCAGTCGAAGTATTTCATCCCGATGCGCTTCGGGATCCGCGGGAAGCCAGTGATGGACAACCGGATCCGCTGGAGCGTGGGCTCAGGCGTGCTGGCGGTGATCGCCCTCTGCCTCTGGGGCGTTCCGGTGCTGCAGCGAAGCTATCCGGACACGCCCCCCTGGCTGGTGGTCCTCACGATCGGGAGCCTGGGCGGGTGGCTCACCGCGTTCGGCGGCGCGTGGAAGGATGCGCCCGTGGAAGGCTTCGAGACGTTCAAGTTCTTCCGCAGCCCCGGGATCTCCCTCGCCTGGGCGATCCTCGTTGCCTTCTTCACCGACAACTGGGTCTACATCGGGATCGCCGGCGCCGGGTACAGCGTGGCCGCCATCGAGACGTACAAGACTTTCTTTTTCCCCAGCAAGCCGCGGGGCAAGTTCGCCGGGAAGCCGATTCTCTACCCGGAGATGCTGCGCACGCGCCAGTATTTCGTCCCCGTCTACGTGGCCATCTGGCTCGCGATCGTCATGACCTTCGCGGTCGCCTTCGAGCCGCCCAACGAGGGACTCTTCGCGAAGGAGAAGTCTCCAGTCGTCAGTCTCCAGTCTCCCGTTGGAAGATTGAAGACCGACGACTGAAGACCGACGACTTCTCCTCACACCTTGCTGTAGTCCGTCTCCACTGTCTGCGTCCCATCGTCCTGCGGCACGATGCGCATGTCGCCGAACATGTGGGGCGCTTCCTCCTGGAGGATGCGCAGGATAGCGACGGCGAGACGGCGGATCTCCACGTCGGCGGTGACGCTGCCGCGCATCTCCACGAAGTGGCGCCAGGCGCGCGCGTTCCCCGTTACGACGATCTTGGTTTCGGCGGCATTGGGGAGCACCGCGCGCGCGGCCTGGCGCGCGCGCTTCTTCCGCATGGTAGCCGGGCCGTCGTCGCTGACCTTGTCGGTCACTTCGCGGAGCAGCTCGCGGTAGGCGGCGAGCGCGCCCTCGCACGAGCCCACCCAGACGTCGTACGGGCGACTGCCCTCCTCGATCTCCGGCGGCAGCACGAACGCGATGTCGGACTCGTCGACGTACCGCTGGCTCAGCATCGAGAATCCGAACCCCGCGCGGTGGCGCACCAGCTCATGCGTGAGCGAGCGGCTCACGCCCTCGAGCAGGAGCGACCAGACCGCGTGCTCGAGGACGCTCCCGTGCTTGGTGCGCAGGATGTTGGCGAGGTACGCGTCGTTGGTGGTGCGCCCCGGGATCGTCTTGTGACCCCCCTCCATCCCGGCGTCCTCGCCGAAGGAAAGGTAGCAGAGCCGACCGGCGAACTCCGTCAGCGCCTGACCCGCCACGTCGCTGTCGCTGTTCCAGCGGATGTGCGCTGGCGGAATGAACTGCTGCCGGGCGATCAGGGTGACGCGCGGCTCGCGCAGCACGCGTACGGCGATGTTGTCCAATTGGATCTCTCCAGCTCTTTGGGGTGCCGATTCGGGCGACAAGGTATCATCTTCCTTGCGGCCGGCGCTACCCTGTCGGATGCCCGGTAAAACGATGATGGATGGAGGACGAATGCGCATCGTGTCGATGCTGGCTAGCGCCACCGAAACAGTCTACGCGCTGGGATTGGAAGCCCAGTTGGTGGGCATATCACACGAGTGTGACTACCCGCAGGAGGCGCTGCGGCTTCCCAGAGTCAGCCGGCCACGCTTCGATCCTGCGGGGCTGGACAGCGCCGCGATCGACGCGGCGGTGCGGCGCTCGATGCAGGAGCATGGGAGCGTGTACCAGATCGATACCGACCGGCTGCGCGAGCTCCGGCCGGCGCTGGTGCTGACCCAGGCGGTTTGCGAGGTCTGCGCGGTGCCGACCGGCTCGGTGATCGATGCGGTCGGCGAGCTGGACCCGCGGCCGGAGGTCGTGTCGCTGGACGCCCATTCGCTCGAGGGGGTCCTCGCATCGATTCAGCAGGTGGCGGACGCGGCGGGAGTCTCAGGCCGGGGGCGGGCGGTGGTGGAGGGGCTGCGGGAGCGGCTCGCTCGCGTCGGTGGGCGCGTTGCCGGGCGGCGGCGGCCGAAGGTGTTGATGCTGGAGTGGCTGGACCCACCATTCGCGACCGGGCATTGGGTGCCGGAGATGGTGGAGCTCGCTGGCGGGCGGGACCGGCTCGGCGCTCCGCTCGCCCGCTCGCGCGAGGTGAGCTGGGACGAGCTGCCGCTGGACCCGGACGTATTGTTCGTCGAGCCGTGTGGCTACGACCTGGCCGGCGCCCGCGCCGATGCCGAGTATCACCGCGACAGGCTCGCCCGGGTCGCGGGCCGAGCGGTAGCCACGGGCGACGCATGGCTCCTCCACAGCTCGTACTTCAGCCGGTCCGGCCCCCGAGTGGTGGACGGGGTGGAGGTGCTCGCGAGGATCCTGCACCCGGACGCCTTCTTGGATATAGAGCTGGATGGGCGCGCGGAGCGCTGGCCGTCAGCCCCGTGAACGGCCACCGAAGGCGCGCGGTTTGCACACGCTGCCGTCGAACCTTCAAGCCCGGAGAACCATGCGCCTGTCGACCCGTTTGCACGGATACCTGGACTATGTCATGGGGCTCCTGCTCATCGCCGCGCCGTGGGCGCTCGGCTTCGCAGACGGCGGAGCGGAGACCTGGGTCTTCGTGGGAGCCGGCGCCGGCTCGTTGCTCTACAGTCTCTTCACCGATTACGAGCTGGGGCTCGTCCGCCGGATCCAGATGCCCGTGCACCTCTGGCTGGACGGCGTCGTCGGGATACTGCTCGCCGTCTCACCCTGGCTCTTCGCCTTCGACGAAGTGGTACGCATCCCGCACGTCGCTGCCGGCGTGGCGGAGATCGCGGTGGCGCTGATCACCAACACCATCCCCGGCTATGAGCGCCGGCGCGGCGCGCGGCCCGGCACCGGATGAGCACGCCGGACCGGCCTTCGGGAATTCGCGCCTTTGCAGCGATGCCGAATGGGATCCACACCATTCCACGGGAGCAGGCGACGGGGATTGCGGTACGCTCTCGGAAAGGGTTGGTCCAGGCGCCCGACGCCGAAAACCCTCTGGTCTGGATCGACGTCTCCAACCCCGGGCCCGACGAGGCGGCCTTTCTGCGAGACGAGCTCGGCTTCCATCCGCTCGCGGTAGAGGACTGCATCCGCGGACGGCAGCGGCCCAAGCTCGACCGCTACCCGAACTACTTCTTCATGGTGGTCTACGCGGCGTCGGTGAATCCGGGGCGGAACCGGATGGCGCTGAACGAGCTGCACATCTTCCTCGGCACGGGGTTCGTCGTCACCGTGCACGACTACAAGATCGGCGAGGTGAAGGAAGTGGTGGCGCGGTGGCGAGCCGCTCCCGAGCAGGTCTCCGGCACCGGTACCCTCGCCCACATCCTCCTCGACCTCGTCGTCGACGACTACTTCAAGGTGGTCGAGCACTTCGCGGATCGAACGGACGAGTTCGAGAGCGGCTCCTTTATGCCGGGCCAAACCCCCGACATGCAGCAGATCCTCGTCACGCGTCACGAGCTGGTACTCTTCCGCAAAGTCGTAGCGCCGCTCAGGGACGTACTGAGCACGCTCCTCCGGCGCGACCTGCCGTTCCTGATCCCGGCGCTCGTCCCCTACTTTCAGGACGTGCACGACCACACCATCCGAGTGACGGAAGAGATCGACTCCCTGCGCGAGCTCCTCTCCGCGCTGCTCGACGCCCAGATCTCCCTCTCCGCGAATCAGCTCAATCACACGCTCCGGACCATGACCGCCTGGTCCATCATCCTCATGTCGATCGCCGCCATCGCCGGCGTGTACGGCATGAACTTCGTCCACATGCCGGAGCTGCAGTGGCGCTGGGGCTACTTCTTCGCGCTCGGGCTCATGGCCACCGTGGGAGTCGGGCTCGCGAGCTTCTTCAAGCACCGCAACTGGCTGTGAGGAGATAGACTGCAGTCTAGAGTCTCACTCTTCAGCCTCCGGCTCCACCCCCCCATCCGAACCCGCCGAAGCGCGCTACAACACCAGCGAGAGCACGATCAGCACGACCGCGGCGACCAGCAGCACCCACGCGAGGGTACGCAGCGACCTCACCACCCCGCCAAAACCGAGCAGCGCCAGGATCAGCAGCAGGATGCCGGGGAAAAGCAGTATCTCCATCCTTCCTCCTCATGGGTAGCGGACCGCCGCCGCCGACGCAGGGAGCATACCGGCAGCCCGGCATCGGCAGTGCAGTTGGACTCTGGGAGATCGACCGGCTTCGATGGTATTGGGCGCGTGCGTTGTGGCCGAGGTGGCGGAGGCGGAATCGGCCGGCGATTGGGCAGGAATGCGCTCTGATCGGCCGCGCCGAAGGGACGCGGGCACTGGCCGTCACAATTTTCTGAAAGTCGGCCCGAGGATTGCTTAAGGGGAGAGAGGGGTCGACGAAGTATGGAACGAAGGCATTGATAGACAACCGTTTAGGGTCGCTCCCGGGGACCCGTTCACCGATATCGAGGAAGGGGCCGATGAACCGAATCGCCGATGTCGAGGGAGGGCTCCTCCCACAGCCCAAAGGGCCGTTCTCGGACGGGGAGGCGCTCGAGCTTCTGATGGCGTATCGGAAGGATCCATCCGACGTCCCCTGCCCGCGGTGCGGCCCGAACACGATCGAGGTGCTGGCCTTCATCGAGCCGGAAATCGACTCGAACGGCTTCGCCTCGGTAACGGACCCGGAGGGCGAATACGCCGCGGCGCTCTACTGCCACACCTGCAAGCGCGCCATCGGGATCCTGGCCGGGGCGATGTACGGGGAATGAGACGCTAGCGTCTCGTCTGGATGTCGCCCTGCAAAAGGGTCATCGGGCCGAAGGACGGTCGCCCGAGCATGCCTGCGTCCACCCCGAGGGTTCCGTCGAGACGGTAGGCGACGGTTCCCCGGGTGAGGGCGGTCTGAATGATCCCGGCCAGCCGCGGCAGCTGCGAGAACCCCACCGAGATGTCGAGCGGGATGACCGTGTCCTGAGACGCGGCGAGCGGCAGCCCGAGCGGGAACGATACATCCGCCGCACGCACTCCTTCCAGCGCCAGATTCCCCTGTAGCGAGGAGAGCACCAGCCCGATGGGGTTGGGGTTCGCCACTTCCGCCCATAGCCGCACTGATACACCCCCGAGCGGACGCTGCGCCGAGGGCCCGAGCAACTGGATCTGCGGCTGATTGCCGCGCGCAACCGCGAACCGGGGCGCTTGCAGCACCTGCGAGAGCGCCCCGAGGGCGCTGCACCCGGCGATCAGCGGCAGCAATAAGACGATCAGAGCACGACGGCGCATGCAGAGCTCCTGGAGAGGGTTCATTCCGAATGCGACGGCAGGGTGCAACGCGCATGCCGGGCGACCCCGACGCTGGAATAGTTAGTGCGTCGCGTGGGGCCGTCGCCACCCGAGCCAGTCGGCTCGTCTCCAGCGCGGCGGCGGCAGATCGGCAATCCAACGGAGAGGGCCGTGGCAATCGAAACGAACCGCGCCGCGTCGGCGAGGCCGGGCGGCACAGCAGAGATCCTGGCGGCGTTGAATGATCTGCTGCAGCTCGACCACGACGCGATCGGGGCCTACCAGGTGGCCGTCGAAAGGCTGGAGGACCGGTCGCACGCGCAGCAGATCCAGGTGTTCCTCCTCGATCACGAGCGCCACGTGCAGGACCTGAACCGGCTGATCCAGGAGCTGGGGGGCACGCCCAGGAACGAGCCGCATGCGTCGGGGCCGTTGAAGCAGGCGATCCAGGGACTTGGCGGGCTCGGTGGCGACAAGGGGACGCTGATGGCGTTCCGGACCAATGAGATGCAGGTGCGCACCCGCTACCAGGGGTACCTCGCCAGGGCGGGCTCCTGGCCGGGGGAGGTCCGCGCGACGATCGACCGCAATGCGCTGGACGAGGAGCGCCACTTCGGGTGGGTGGACGAGGTGCTCCTGGGGATGGGTGTCAGTGCTGCGAGCGCTGTCGAGCGTGCGCGCGGGCTCCGGGACGGGGCCAGCCGTCTCGGTGCGGACGCCATGGAGCTCGCCGCCGCCAGCCTCCAGTCGATCGCCGAGGCGCAGGCCGTGCAAGGCGGTGTCCGCGCGCGAGCAGGGGAGGCTGCGCAACGGCTCGCCGGCGGCATGCAGACGACCGCCGGGTTCCTGCGCGAGCCGGACCCGGAGCAGCTTCGCGACGCGGTCCAAGAGCAGGTGAAGACGAATCCCCTTCGCGCTCTCGCCGTGACCTTCGCGGCCGGTTTTGTAATCGGCCGCATCCTCCGCTGACGCGATTCAATGGTTGACCAGGCTCGCGGGAACGTGACCCATCCGACGCACCCCGATTCGGTACGAGCGGAGCTCGCGCAGACGCGGGCGCGTATGTCGGAAACCATCGACGAGATCGAGAGCGTCCTCCTCGGGAAGAAGGAGAGCTTGCTCCGGACCGCGAAGGGAATCCAGCAGCGATTGGACCCCTTCTACAAGGTCCGGGAGCGGCCGCTCACCGCGGTGGGCGTCGTGTTCGGGATCGGTCTCGCGGTGGGGGTGTTCAGCGGACGAAAGCGGACGGTGGTCGTGCCAGCACCCCCACCGCCGCCTCCTCCCGAGCCGCCGGCGGAGTCCGACCTCTGGGAACGGCGGGCGCGGCGTCTGCTCCGGATCGCCCGCGAGCAGGAGGACCGGCTGGGAGATCTAGAAGAGCAGATTTCGTCCCTTCAGCGCCCTGAGTACGACGAGATCGATGAGGATGACGACGGCTATCATGAGGAGTACTACGCGCCGGACGAGTACCCGGAGGAAGACGAAGAGGACGAGTCGGAGAGCCGCGGTCTCTCCAGCCGCCTTCGCGACACGCTGCATCGGTTCAGCCGCCGCGACAGCTCGGAATGACGGGCTCCCCCACGCTAACCAGATCGTTCGGGGCGCGCTGATGGCTCCGCCCCAGGCCTCCGAAGGTCCGTGAAATCCACCCTGCGCGGCGTTTTCGCCGCGCTTTTTGTTCTCGCGATCGCCGCGGTGTGCGCGCGGCTCGGTTTCTGGCAGGTCGAGCGCCTCCAGGAGCGCCGGGCCCGCAATGCCGCACTCGAGCGAGCGATGACTCTGCCGCCGCTGGACCTGCGCGACTCCTTCGCCAGGATCCAGGCGCGGCCGGACGCATACATCTACCGCCGTGTTCACGTGGCGGGCCAGTACGATGCCGGCGGCGACCTCGTGCTGCGGGGGAGGAGCGAGGCAGGTACGCCGGGGGTGCACCTCGCGACGCCCCTCCTGATCGGCGGTGACACGGCGGTCGTGATCAATCGGGGGTGGGTCAGCGCCCCGGACGCGATCACGGTTGATCCCGGCGGGTTCGCCGAACCGGGAACCCGAGAGGTCGAGGGGATACTTCTCGCCGCCCCTGCGACGACCGACGCCGAGCCGCTCGAGACCAACACCGGCAGGGTGCGCGTGCAGACGTTCGCGCGACTTCCCCTGGACTCGCTGAGAGGGGCCGGCCCCTACACGCTCCTGGGCCTCTACGTCCAGCAGACCGGTGGAACTCCGCCGCTGCGGGCGTGGCCCAGGCGGGTGCCGGCCCCGGAATTGGGCGAGGGACCCCATCTGGGATACGCAGTGCAGTGGTTCAGCTTTGCGGCGATCGCGCTGATCGGCCTCGCCGTGCTCACCGTCCGCAGCCGGCGCAGCGTGCGGTAACACCGCGCCGGTGTGCAATTTGCGGGTGAGGCGGGGGCTGCCGCGCTAGCTGCGTGGCGGGGAGTGAGAGAGGCTGGCAGCGCACCAGAGGCGCGATGCGAGACCACCCAGAAACAGGAGGGGCGCGATGCTGAGATACGGGAGAGATTACGGGCGTTGGAACGGCCAGGGCCGCTACGATTGGGAACGTCCAGGCGGGTATGGCATGCCGCAGGGTGGGCCGCGCAACGACAACTGGGGGGTTCCGCGCCAGAACTTCGGCGGCGAGGGTCCCTGGATGGACGAAGGGTTCGGAGGCCAGCCGCTCCGGCCCGGCTACGACTTCGATTTCGGGGGCGGGTTCGGGAGCGGCTACGGCGGCGGGTACGGCACCGACTACTTCGCCGGCCGGGGAGCGTATGGGGGGTGGGCCGGTCGTGGTGGAGGCCCGCAGGGTGGTTGGGAGAGCGGCTACGGAAGCGGCTACGGCTACGAGGGCGGGGCGGATGAGATGGGTGGCCACCGCGGTGGCGGCCAGGGTAACAACATGCGCGCCGCCGATATCATGACGGAAGAGCCGGAGACGGTGAGTCCGGAGACCACGGTGGCGGAGGTTGCGCAGAAGATGCGCGATCTCGACGTCGGGATCATCCCGGTCGTGGACAGCGAGCAGGGCCGCCGCCTACGCGGGGTAGTCACGGACCGTGACATCACGATCCGGGCGACTGCGGAGGGGAAGGACGCGCGCAGCACGCGGGTGTCGGAGGTGATGACCTCGGACGTCGAGACGGTCAACAAGAACGACCGCGTTCGCGACGTGCTGGAGGTGATGCGGCGCGAGCGGGTGAAGCGCGTCCCGGTAACCGACCGGGAGGGGCGCCTGGTGGGAATCATCGCCGAGGCGGACCTGCTGGTCGAGTACGAGGGCGGCGAGCAGGATC
>JAHWJV010000106.1 GCA_019348265.1 Gemmatimonadota bacterium | reverse complement strand
GGCCTCCACGGCGAGACAGGTGACCTGGGGGGAACGGCACGCGCCCTGGAAGCGCTTGGCGGTCTGGCCATCGACCACGGCCGACTTGCTCATGCGGCCCGGCTGTTCGGCGCCGCCGAGGCCCTGCGGATCGGGAGCGGCGCCACCCGCACCCCGGCTGAGCTCCCCATCTATCAGCTCGATGCCGACCGTCTCCGCGCCGAGATGCCGGCGGACGAGCTGGAAGAGGCCTGGGCGCAGGGCACTAGCATCGGCCCCGAAGAGGCGGTGGCGCTGGCGGTGCGGGGCCGGGGTACCAGGGATCGTCCGGCGCGGGGATGGGCCAGCCTCAGCCCGGCCGAGCGTCAGGTGGTCGAACTGGCGGTGGAGGGCCTGACGAATCCCGAGATCGGCGAGAAGCTGTTCATCTCATCCCGGACGGTCCAGGGGCACTTGGCCCGGACCTACCGGAAGTTGGGCATCTCGTCGCGTCGCCAGCTCCGAGACCTTCGGAGGTGAAATTCGCCACAGGAGTCGTCGGCGATCCAACCAGACGCGCCGTTTTGGCGCGTGTTCCCGGTCGTCCCTCCTGTCATGGTGGGTGACGCAAGATCGTCGCCGCCGTCGAGCGCTTCGGCGGCCGCGTCCAGCGCGCCCACGGCTACGATCCCGAGAAGCAGCACGGCTTCATCGACAGCCAGAAGCGTGGGATCGAGGTGTTTCGTGGAATTCCTCGCGCGGCCCCACTGATCGTGGCGGAGGCGGTCTGGCAGTACAGCCACCACGTGCTCCCCGGACTCTTCACGCACGAGGGTCCGATCCTCACCGTCGCGAACTGGGACGGCACCTACCCCGGGCTGGTGGGCCTGCTGAACCTGAACGCCTCGCTCACCAAGGCCGGGGTCCGCTACAGCTCGCTCTGGAGCGAAGCTTTCGACGACCCGTTCTTCCTCACCGGCCTCGAGCGCTGGCTGAGCTCAGGCGAGGTGCGGCACGACAGCTCTCACGTGCGACCCTTCGAGGCTGGCGCGGGCGAGCCCGGGGCGACCGAGCTCGGCGCAGCTTTGGGCCGGGCCCTGCGCGAGGAGAAGGCGATCATAGGCGTGTTCGACGAGGGGTGCATGGGGATGTACAACGCCATCGTCCCGGACGAGCTGCTGCACCCGACGGGCATCTTCAAGGAGCGGCTCAGCCAGAGCGGCCTGTACGCGAAGATGCTGACGGTGAGCGACGCGGAGGCGGAGGCGGTCCTGAGCTGGCTGCAGGCGCGCGGGATGAGCTTCGACCTCGGTGAGGACGAGGCGACGCAGCTGACCCTCCAGCAACTCCTGGAGCAGTGCCGGATGTACGTCGCGGCGGTGCGGATCGCCGACGAGTTCGGGTGCGCCGCGATCGGCATCCAGTACCAGCAGGGGCTGAAGGACCTCGCCCCCGCGTCCGACCTTGCGGAGGGGCTCCTGAACAACGTCGACCGGCCGCCTGTCTTCCACGAAGGGACGGGCGCGGAATTGTACGCGGGCGAGGCGCTGCCGCACTTCAACGAGGTGGACGAGTGCGCAGCGGTCGACGCGCTGGTGACCTACCGGCTCTGGCGTGAGCTCGGCTACCCGCCCGAGACCACCCTGCACGACCTGCGCTGGGCGCGCCGCTACCAGGCGGACGGGCGCGACGAGTACGTGTGGGTCTTCGAGATCTCGGGCGCGGCACCGCCAGCGCACTTCATCGGCGGGTACCAGGGCGCGACCAGCGAGCGGCAGCCCCCGATGTTCTTCCGGTTGGGCGGCGGGACAGTGAAGGGAATCAGCCGCCCGGGCGAAATCGTCTGGAGCCGGGTGTTCGTGGAGGATGGGCGGCTCAAGTGCGACCTCGGCCTCGCCTCCATCGTCGAGCTCCCGCGGGAGGAGACGGAGGACCGCTGGCAGCGTACCACACCGCAGTGGCCGATCATGCACGCGGTGCTGAAGGGGGTGACGCGCGACCAGATGATGGCGCGACACAAATCCAACCACATCCAGGTGGTCTACGCCCCCGACGCGGCCTGCGCCCGGCGCGGGCTCTACGCAAAGGCCGCGGCGCTGGAGGAGATGGGTCTCGAGATCGCGCTGTGTGGCGATGTCTGAACCGCGACCGCTCACCGGAGAAGCGACGGCGTCGAGCACGTACAAGTGGTGGGTCGTGGGGATGCTCTGGTTCGTCTGCTTCTTCAACTACGCGGACCGCCAGGCGATCTTCTCCGTCTTCCCCCTGCTGAGGGAGGAGATGAACCTGAGCAACGTGCAGCTCGGCTTCGTCGCCGCCTCGTTCAGCTGGGTCTACGCCGCCTTCGGCCCGATCGCCGGACTGATCGGAGATCGGATGACGCGGAAGACGCTGATCTTGGGCGGGCTGATCTTCTGGTCCGTGGTCACCATCGCCACCGCCCTGTCCACGGAGTACTGGCACCTGCTGCTCTTCCGCTCGCTGGAGGGGCTCGGCGAGGCCTTCTACTTCCCGGCCGCGATGTCCCTGGTCGCGGACTATCACAGCCCGGCGACCCGCTCCCGGGCCATGTCCCTGCACCAGTCCAGCGTGTACGCGGGGACCATCGCCGGCGGGACCGTGGCCGGCTACACGGGGCAGCTCTACGGCTGGCGCTCGGGGTTCTACATCTTCGGCATCCTCGGCGTGGTGCTCGGGGTCGCCCTCTGGACGTTCCTGCGGGAGCCGCGTCGCGGCGCGGCCGAGGCGGAGGTAGCGGGCGAGATCGAGGGCGGGCCGCACGCGGCGACCACCAGCGCGGCTCCCGCCTGGCAGACGGTGAAGGACGTCTACTCGCACCCGATGGCGCGCATTCTCACCATCGTCTTCGTCGGCGCCAACTTCGTGGCGCTGATCTTCCTCTCCTGGATGCCCTCCTTCCTGCACGACAAGTTCGGGATGACGCTGGCGATGGCCGGCTTCAGCGCGACCGCGTACCTGCAGCTCGCCTCGGTACTCGGCGTGCTCACCGGCGGCTTCGTGGCCGACCGGCTGGTGCGCCGCTTCCGCGGCGGGCGGATGATGGCGCAGGCGACGGGGCTCTTCCTCGGCGTGCCCTTCATCTTCCTCAGCGGCTGGACGGTCTCAGTTCCCGTCCTCGTCTTCGCGCTGATCGGCTTCGGCTACTTCAAGGGGATGTACGACGCCAACATCTGGGCGTCGCTCTACGACGTGGTCCGGCCGGAGCGCCGCGCGTCGGCGCTCGGGTTCATGAACTCCATCGGCTGGCTCGGCGGCGGCCTCGCCCCCATCGCCATCGGCGCGATGTCCGAGCGCTACGGGATGAGCGGGAGCATCAGCGCCACCTCCGGGATCTACCTGTCCATCGCCCTGCTGATGGTGTTCGGGATTCGGAGGTACATGCGCGGGGCGCCGGAGACATCCAGGGCGGCGGTAGCATAACGGAGCAACGGCCGCCCTTCCGGGCCGCCCCGTCACGAGAGCCGGCTGAACAGCGCGCCGTCCATCCTCGCAGCGGGAACTACGGCGGTGGAGGGCGCTTCGCTGGCCATCCTTATCGCTCTTACCGGTCCGACGGGTTCGCGTCGCCTCCGGTGAGCATGCCCTTGACCTTCCCCGCGGCCTGCCGAACGATCGGAACCTCGACGCGCGGATCGCGTATCTAGACCGCGCGCGCTGGCGTGTGCCACCTCCATTCAGGGCATTCTCGCCAGGCCGCAAATCGCATATCTTTGTTGCTCGCTTGCTCATACGCCGGGTACGTCCACCCCAGCGTACAGCCGGCATGGCCAGGCCCCGTACGTTCGAGGGGCTGGTGGCGGTGATCCCGCTTGGGAAGTAGTCTCCGACGGCTTCGCGCCCGGATGGACACGCCGGTGCCGATCTCAAAAACACCCAGGTGGCGGCGCCCGCCGTCCCGAAGCAGTGATTCACTTGCGAGGAGAACTCTCGATGACGCTTTCCAGCCGCGCCGCCCGATGCTCTCGTAGCGGGATCACGGCACTCACCGCCGCTCTCGCGCTGACCCTCTCCGGGTGCGCGACCGCGGCTGGCTCCAGCAGCGCGTCCCGGGATCCGAACACGCGCGAGTGGGTCCAGTTGTTCAACGGCCGCGACCTCTCCGGCTGGACCCCGAAGTTCACCAAGCGGCCCCTCGGCGAGAACTACAACAACACCTTCCGAGCCGAGGACGGCCTGCTGAAGGTGCGCTACGACCAGTGGTCTGGCTGGAACGGCGAGTACGGGCACCTCTTCTATAAGGATCCCTACTCCTACTACCTGCTCGCGGCCGAGTACCGCTTCGTCGGCGGCCAGGTGACCGGTGCGCCGGCCAGTCTCGCCTGGGCGCTCCGGAACAACGGCCTGATGCTCCACGCGCAGGCACCAGAGACGATGACGCAGGACCAGGACTTCCCGATCTCGATCGAGGTGCAGCTACTGGGCGGCCTCGCCAATGGTCGGCCGCGCAGCACCGCGAACCTGTGCACCCCGGGGACGAACTTCGTTCGAAACGACTCGCTGATCACCGCGCATTGCGTCAACTCCTCCTCGCAAACCTACGAGGGGGACCAGTGGGTGCGCGTGGAGGTGATGATGCTCGGCGACTCCATCGTCAAGCACGTCGTCAACGGGGACACCGTGATGACGTACGACAAGCCGCAGATGGGTGGCGGCAACGCGAGCCCGCTGATGCCCGGCATCATGCAGCCGGGCAAGCTCCTCGACCGCGGTTACATCACCATCCAGGCGGAGAGCGCCGAGATCGACTTCCGGAAGATCGAGATCCTCAACCTCGAGGGGTGCACCGATCCGAGGGCGCGGAACTACAAGACGTATATCGTGAAGTCGAACGCGGCGATGTGTGTGTATTAGGCTATCGGCTGTCGGCTATCAGCTATCAGCTATCAGCTATCGGCTATCGGCTATCAGTCGTCGGTCGTCAGTCGGCCCTCGCCCGGCGCGCTCAGGCGCGCCACCCTCCCCCATGGGTGGGGAGGGTGGAGTTCCAGCGGTGGCGTGGGAGCCGCGTAATCAGGACGGAATCGGGTTGGGAAGAGGCACACGTATTCGCGACACAACGGGTCAAGGGATCATGCAAAGCTCAGCACGTGGGATGATGACGGCGGTCGTCGCGCTGGCGATGGCGACGCCGCTGCTCGCGCAAACGCCCGCCGCCGAGGCCCGGCCGGCGCCGCTGCCGAGCAGCGGGACGATCGCGGCGAACCCGGCGGTCGAGGCGAAGATGCGCTCGGAGGTGAAGGCGCCGGTGGGGTGGGACGTCAGGCTATTCGCGGGGCCGCCGGTGGCCATGTACCCGACCTGCCTCTCGGAGTCGCCGGACGGGGCGCTCTTCGTCTGCGTCGACCCGAACCTGTCGCTGTCGGCGATCAAGGGGATCGGGCGCGTGATGCGGCTGGTGGACGACAACAACGACGGGCGCGCGGACCGGTACACCACGTTCGCGGAGATGGACAGCCCGCGCGGCGTCGCCTTCGACGGCGAGACGCTATACGTGATGCACCCGCCGTCTCTGACCGCGTTCCGCGACACGAATGGCGACGGGATCTCCGACTGGAAGAAGGAGCTCGTCAGCGGGCTGGGCTTCGACCTGGACTTCCGCGGCGCGGACCACACGACCAACGGCATCACGATGGGCATCGACGGGTGGCTGTACATCGCCGTCGGTGACTACGGCTTCCGCAGGGCGGTCGGCGCGGACGGGACCGAGATCGCGCACCGCGGCGGCGCGGTGGTCCGCGTGCGGCCCGACGGCACCAACCTGGAGATCTACGCCATCAACACCCGCAACATCTACGACGTCGCGGTAGACCCGTTCCTGAACGTCTTCACCCGCGACAACACCAACGACGGCGACGGCTGGAACACCCGGCTGCACTACGTCGCCCCCGGCGCGGACCTCGGGTACCCGAACCTGTACAAGAACTTCCCGACCGAGCACTTCCCCTCGCTCGCCGACTACGGCGGCGGCTCGGGCGTAGGCGGCCTCTGGATCCAGGACCCGGCCTTCCCCGAAGGCTACAACAACACGCTCTACACCGCCGACTGGACGGTGAACCGCGTCTTCCGTCAGCCGCTCACGCCGAAGGGGGCGAGCTTCGACGTGAAGCAGGAGGAGTTCCTGACCTTCGTCCGTCCAACGGACCTGGTGGTCGACCACCACTCGAACCTGTACGTCTCCAGCCTTTCCGGTGGCCAGTTCCGCTACGCGTCCGACACCGTTGGCTACGTGGTGCGGATCACCCCGCCCGGGCTCACCGCGCGGCCCGCCGTGGTACGGCCCGCGAACCCGACGGACGCGCAACTGATCTCGCAGCTGCTCTCTCCGCGCGCCATCGACCGGCTGCAGGCGCAGCAGGGGATCCTCAAGCGTGGACCGAAGGCGGCCTATACCCGCGCGCTGGAGCAGGTCGTCACCAACGCTCAGCACTCGGCCGAGGCGCGCGTCGCGGCGATGTTCACGCTGAAGCAGCTCATCGGAGCGCGCGCCAACGCGGCGCTCGTCCGCGCCACCTCCGACGCGGACCCGCGGGTGCGCGCGCTGGCGCTCCGCGCGCTCGCCGACCGCAAGGACCAGGTCGCGGGGGTGAACCCGTCGGTATTCGTTCGCGCGCTCGACGACGCTGACGACCACGTGAAGGTGCAGGCGCTGAACGGCCTGGTGCGCCTCGACGCGCGCTCGGCGGCGAGCGCCATCGTGCCGCTGACGGCCAGCAGCGACCAGGCGCTCTCGCACCTGGCCGTGAACGCGCTGGTGCGGCTCGAGGCGCGTGAGGCGGCGCTCCAGGCGCTCGACAGCGGCTCGCCGGCCGCGCAGGCCGGCGCTCTGCGCGCTCTTGGCCAGATGCACACCGCCGAGACCGTCGCGGCGCTCTCGCAGCGCCTCGAGCGGGCTCCCGCGGCGGCGCGCGCGCCGATCCTGCAGACGCTCGCCCGGCTCTACAACCGGGAAGCCGCCTGGGAGGGGGACTGGTGGACCACCAGGCCGTCCTTCATCGGACCGTACTTCAACCCCGCGACGTGGGAGGGGAGCCCGTCTATCCGACCCGCGCTGCGGCAGGCGCTACTCACCGCCACCGGCGATGAGTTCGCCCGCCTGACGGACGACCTGATGCGCTTCCGTGTGCTCCCGCAGGGCTCGAAGACGCTGCTGGTGGCGCTCACCTCCGCGAACGACCCGCAGCGCACCCAGGTGATCGACGCACTGGTCGGCTCGTCGACGCTGACTGATTCGCACGCCGAGCTGCTCGCGGGTCTGAACGCGAAGAGCCCGCTGCTGCGCACCGCGGTGGCCGAGCTGGTGGCGGGGCAGGCGACCGTACCCGCCTCGATGACCGGCATCCTCCGCTCGGCCGCACTCGACCCGAGCCTCGACGGCGAGGTGCGCGGCCGGCTGCTCAACGCGATGATGGCGGCCCCGGGCCAGGCGGGCACCGAGGCCGCCGTCGCCGTCCTCACGCAGCTCAACCCGTCGGAGGCGGCGCCCGCCGCCGGCGCGAGCCCGGTCGAGGCTGCGTGGCGCCGCTTCATCGGCCACCAGCGCCGCGCGACGGAGCTGGACTACTTCATCAACCTGTCCCGCACCGGCGACCCGGCCCAGCGCGTGCTCGCCTACTCGGTGCTCGTGCAGCAGGTGCGCGGCCCCCGGCTCCAGGGCGCCGACCGCGAGAAGGTCGTGCGGGCGATCGACGCCGGCTGGACCGACACCGCCGCCGCGCCGCACCTGGTGCGCGCCATCAACGTGATGGGGGTGCAGGGGCAGTACAGCGAGCGGCTGCAGCCCTACAGCGCCGCGCCGAAGTAGGCGCTTCGAACGGGCAACACTGCTGGACGAGAAGACCCCGCGGCGAACGTTGCCGCGGGGTCTTCTCTTTATGTCGAAGCCGGGCGGCCCGGCGAGTCCAGCGGGCTTCGCACGCCCAGCCCGCCCCGGTTCAGCACGTGGGTATAGAGCATCGTGGTGCGCACGTCCTTATGCCCCAGCAGCTCCTGAACCGTGCGGATGTCGTAGCCCGCCTCCAGGAGATGCGTGGCGAACGAGTGGCGCAGCGTGTGGCATCCCGCCGGCTTCGAAACGCCGGCGCGCCGAACCGCCGTCCGGACGGCTTTCTGCACCGATGAGGGAGACAGGTGATGCCGCCGCACAGCGCCGGAGCGTGGGTCGGTGGAGTGGCTCGCCGCAGGGAAGGCGTACTGCCAGACCCATTCGCGGCATGCGTTAGGGTATTTTCGGTCCAGCGCCCCGGGGAGCTGCACCGTCCCATAACCCCGCGCCAGATCCTTCTCGTGTGCACGCCGCACCCGCTGCAGGTGGAGCTCGATCGGTACCCGCAGCTTCTCGGGAAACACCGTCACCCGGTCCTTCGCGCCCTTCCCCTGCCGGACCACCAGCGAACGGTCGGTGAATCCGAAGTCCTTCACCCGGAGCCGCAGAGCCTCCAGGAGCCGGAGCCCGGAGCCGTAGAGGAGGCTCCCCACCAGCCAGTGGGTGCCGCGTAGCTCGGCGAGCACGCTCTGCACTTCCTCCGGCGTCAACACCACCGGAAGCCGCGACGGCCTCCGCGCCCGCGCCACCTGCCCCACGGGCGCGAGCTCGATCTCGAGCACGTGCCGGTACAGGAAGGTCAACGCGGCGAGCGCCTGGTTCTGCGTCGACGCGGCGACGTGGAGATCCGTCGCCAGGTGCGAGAGAAACTCCCGGACCTCCGGCGCATTCATCTCTGCCGGATGCCGCTTGCCGTGGTGCCGAATGAAGCGGTACACCCAACGCGTGTACGCCTCCTCCGTGCGCAGGCTGAGATGCCTCGTACGAGCGGCCCGGCGAACCTGCTCCAAAAGTTTCGGCCCCGCCATGCTTGCGCTTGGGTCGGCGACGGTGCAACCTGTGAGTACGGGCGCGTCCTTAAGCATGCGTCCGCAGAACGCGCGGCAGGAGGGGGATTATGCGTACAATCTTCCCCGTTTGGTCACGGACCCCGTAGTAATGCGGACGAATGTCCGCCTTTCGCGCCACTCTTATGAGCGGAAGATGGGGAGGGGCCGGGGGGTAGGCGAATTCTGTAGGTTACCTTAGGCGGACATCCGTCTACTTACACCAACGTTAGGCGCCTCACGTCTGCTTGCCCTGCCGCCGGCTGACGACTACTCTTCACAGCACCTCTTGCCGTGGAGTTGTCAGCGATGGCTAACCTGTTGGGTCGCATCACGATCAATCCTGAGCAGTGCGGAGGCCGTCCCTGCATCCGAGGAATGCGGATACGGGTCGTTGATGTACTCGATTTACTCGCCGCGGGCTTGTCGCGGGAGCAGGTACTGGAGGAACTCCCCGATTTGGAGCCGGACGATATCACCGCGGCGCTTCAGTACGCCTCCCGCCGTATCGATCATCCCATTCTGGCGGCGTGATCCTCT
>JAHWJV010000105.1 GCA_019348265.1 Gemmatimonadota bacterium | reverse complement strand
CGCTCCGGCTCGCTCTCGACCGCAATCTCCCCACCGAGTAGCTCCGCGAGCTGGCGGCTCACCGCCAGGCCCAGACCGGTGCCCTCGTACGCCCGCGTCAGCCCCTGGTCCGCCTGCGTGAACGGCTCGAAGATGCGTTCGAGATCTTCCGGGGCAATGCCGATTCCCGTGTCCCGCACCTCGACTGAGGCGCCTCCCTCGTCAGTCCGCACCGCTACGGAGACCTCTCCCTCCTTCGTGAACTTGACGGCGTTCGTAACGAGATGCAGGAGGATCTGTCGGAGCTTCATTCGATCGGTCTGGACCACGACCGGAGCGGCGGGGGTCTCCAGCCGTAGGCCGACGCGCTTCGCCTTGGCCGTGGATGCAACCTCCGCCAGCGTCTCCTCCGCCACCTGCCGTACGTCGACCTCTTCGGGCCGAACCTCCGTCGTTCCCGCCTCGGCCCGGGTGAAGGTGAGGATTTCATCAATGATCTGCGTCAGGTGACGGGAGCTCGCCTGGATCCGTTCGACCTGGTCTTCCTGCCGGTCCGAGAGGTCACCGTAGATGCCCGCCAGCAGGAGATCGCCGAAGCCCATGATCGCGTTCAGGGGCGTTCGCAGCTCATGAGACATCACCGCGAGAAAATCCGATTTGGCCTGGCTCGCCCGCTCGGCCTCGTGGTAGAGATCCTCGATCCGCTGCCGCGCGCGCACTTGATCGGTGACGTCCACTCCGTGCGCCAGGAGCCCCGAGATGGACCCGTCGGACTCGCGGAGCGGCAGGTACACGAAGGTGACGAAGTGCTCGCTCGGGGCGCCCCCCTGCTTCCGCTGGAGCAGGATACGCATCTCTGTGCCGACGAATGGTTCGCCCGTCCTGTAGACCTCATCCAGGAGCTCGATGAAGCCCTGCTCTACCACCTCCGGGAGCGCCTCGCGCACGGGCCTGCCGATGAGGTCCCGGTGGCCGACGAGCTGGTAGTACGGCGGATTGGCAAGCTCGAAGACGTGGTCGGGTCCGCGGGCGACCGCCACAAAGGCGGGAGCGCTCATGACGACCTCGCGCAGGCGGGCGCGCTCTATCTCCAGCTGCTGCCGCAGGAGGTGTCGCTCGGTAACGTCGCGCACCGTGAGCACCGCCCCGATCTGCTCCCCCGCTGGGTCGAAGAGCGGCGTAGCGCTGCCCTCGGCGATCACCTCCGTCCCGTCCGCGCGGCGGATGCGCCACTCGGCGCACTCGATCATCTCACCGTCCCGGACGGCGCGCGCGAGCGGGAGGTCCTCCGGCGCGTAGGGCTCCCCTCCCATCGTGTAGAGGTGGTACGTCTGACTGTAGCCCTCCACGGGCACCCCGAGCACGGCCTGCCCCTGGATGCGCCGGGCCGCGTCGTTGACGAACGCGATCCGCCCGTCGCGGTCGGCGACGATCACCCCCTCCGTAATCTGCGTGAGGATCGCCGCCTGCCTCAGCAGGGGATCCCCGTGCGGAGCAACGGAAGCGGCGGGGTCAGATCCAGTCGTATTGCCCTGTGCGGAGCTGCGGGTGCCGGTCGGAGAGGCCAAAGAGAGTTCCTGTGCGTGCACGGTTTCTCCAGAGTGCAGCAGCATGGCAGCGGCACACGAGCGGACCGGTTGCGGGCAGGCCGCGGCGTACTATCCCGGAGGGAGCAGATCACCGGCGGGGACTCAGACGAAGCCCCTGCAGCAAACGAGATGTTCGCTGCACGAAGCAGACCATCCGAACCCGGCCCGGGACGGGTTCGTGCGGAGGTGCTCGCCACCTACGAGGACAACCGCCACGTGGAGCGCTGCACGAGCAGGAGCGGGAGGCGCGGGCTCGGGCCGCGGCCGCCGTCCGCGCGCGGGACGAGGTGCTCGCCCGCCCCGGCGCGCCGACCATGATCAGCCGCAGTTGCGCCGAGAGCGGTGTGGTGATGATGTTCCGGTCGATCCCCTCCCCCGACCAGCCCCCCGCGTCAAACCCCTCGCCACGATGTCCGCAGTCGGTTGCTCACCGTGATTTCCAGCCGCACGTCGGGGTAGCGGTTCAGGATCCCGCCCGACCTCGCCCCGCCCAGAAAGGTGTCCGCCGCGCCCGATGGCCCAGGGAGGTTTTCCGCGAGCCCTGATCCTGCGTGGAGGCGCGGCACGAGAGCGGCAATGACGAAGATCCAGGAGACCCCCACATGATACGAGCAGCGTCCCTCGGCTTGGCCATCAGCTTCCTCGCCGCGCCGGCGGCCGCGCAGCAGCCGGAAGAACCACGGCCCTACTCCGTGGGCAATGCGCTCGGCCTGCCGGTCGCCCCCACGCCCGGCCGGGAGTTCGAGGCGGTCTCGCCGAACGTGAAGGTCTTCGGCGCCATCTACTCCGCGGAAAGCTGCTCGTACGACGCGGAGCGCGGCGTGATCGTGGTGCCCAACCGCGGCGTTCCGCAGAACGTGCGGGCCAACGACGCCTGGGTATCGTTCATCAACCACGACGGATCGGTGCACACGGCCCGGTGGATCGGGGTGCAGAGCCCGGCGGAGCGCCCGAGGCTGGCGCCGCCGCTGGTGCTGAACGAGCCTTTCGGCAGCGACATCGCCCGCGGCATGCTGTACGTCGCCGACCGCGACGGCGGCACCCGTGCGGACGAGCCGAGCGTCGCCGTCATCCGCCGCTTCGACCTCCGTACCGGGGCGCCGGCCGGGGAAATCCGCGTCGAGGGCGCGCCCTGGCTCAACGACATCGAGGTGGGCGACGACGGCGCCATCTACGCCACCCAGACCGGCGACTTCGGCGACACCCCGGACCCGGCGACCTGGCGGGTGTGGAAGATCGCGCCGGACGGCACGCCCTCGGTCTTCGTGCAGGGGGCGCCGCTCCGTCAGCCCAACGGCGTTGCGCTCGATCCGCAGGGCAACGTCGTCGTCGCCAACATGGGCAACGCCGAGGTGCTGACGTTCTCCCCGGCCGGGCGGCTGGTGAAGACTGAGAACGCGGCGCAGCCGGGGAGCGACGGCCTCGTCATCATGCCGGACGGCACCAAGTACGTGAGCAGCGTCACGCAGGGCGGCGTCTCCCGCATGCGCCCGGGCACGCCCGCCGAGCTCATCGCCCGCAACATTCCGAGCGCCGCGTCCATGTGCTACGACGCCGGCTCGAACCAGCTGGTGATCCCGATGAACCCCAACAACGGGCTCGCTTTCGTGCCGCTTTCCCAGCAGCAGGAGCCGTGACGATGCAGAAGCGCACACTGGGGCGCAGCGGCCTGGAGGTTTCCGCCCTGGGCCTGGGCTGCATGGGGCTGAGCCACGCGCTGGGTCCGCCGGTCGAGAGGCGGCAGGCGATCGCGCTGATCCGTGCGGCGGTGGAGCGCGGGGTGACGTTCTTCGACACGGCGCAGATCTACGGCCCGTTCACGAACGAGGACGTGGTGGGCGAAGCCCTGGCGCCCTTCCGCGAGCAGGTGGTGATCGCCACCAAGTTCGGCTGGGCCTTCGACGCCACCGGCAAGCCGACGGGCGGGCTCGACAGCCAGCCCGCGAGCATCCGCCGCATGACCGAGGATTCACTCCGCCGGCTGCGCGTGGAAACCATCGACCTCTACTACCAGCACCGGGTCGACCCGCAGGTGCCGATCGAGGAGGTCGCCGGGACCGTCAAGGAGCTGATCGCGGAGGGAAAGGTGCGGCACTTCGGGTTGTCGGAGGCCGGCGTGCGGACCATCCGACGCGCGCACGCCGTTCAGCCGGTGACCGCGCTGCAGAGCGAGTACTCGCTCTGGTGGCGGGAGCCGGAGGAAGAGATCCTGCCGGTGCTGGAGGAGCTGGGGATCGGCTTCGTGCCCTTCAGCCCGCTGGGACGGGGCTTCCTCACGGGAAAGATCGACGAGAGCACCACCTTCGACAGCAGCGACTTCCGCAACACCCTCCCGCGCTTTTCGCCCGAGAACCGCCGGGCGAATCAGGCGGTGGTGGAGCTGCTGGGCAGGATCGCGGGCGAGAAGCAGGCTACGCCCGCGCAGGTGGCGCTCGCCTGGCTGCTGGCGCAAAAGCCGTGGATCGTGCCGATTCCCGGCACCACCAAGCTGCACCGCCTGGAAGAGAACCTGGCGGGGGCGGCGGTGGAGCTGACCGCGGACGACCTGCGCGAGATCCAAAGCGCCGCCGCCCGCATCACCGTGCAGGGCGCGCGGTACTCCGAGAACTCGCAAAAGATGATCGACCGCTGAGCCGCGCTCCGGCGAACGCTCCGACAGGACGAGGCGCATGGATGACGACACCCGCACATCCGCAACACCGGCGCGCCGCCCGCGCGTGATCTGCCACATGATCGCCTCGGTGGATGGGCGCATTCTCACCGACGGCTGGCCGCTTTCCGCCGAGGGGCGGGGGCAGTACGAGGTGGTGCACGAGAGCTACGATCCCGATGCGTGGCTCTGCGGCCGCGTGACGATGGAAGCGCACTTCGCCCAGGGCACACGCTCCGACGCGGAGATCGCGCGCGAGCACGACGGCCCGCCGCGCGAGGACTTCCGCACGCCGGGCGAGCACGACTCGTTCGCCTTCGCGGTGGATTCCCGCGGGCGCCTGGCGTGGGACACCAACGACATCGACGGCGACCACGTGGTCGCGATCCTCTCGGAGCGCGTCTCGGACGAGTACCTGGCGTTCCTCCGCGAGCGCGGAGTCTCGTACCTCCTGGCCGGCGCGCGCGAGGTGGACCTGGAGGCCGCGCTGGAGAAGATCGCCTCCCGTTTCGGCGTACGGACGCTGATGCTGGAGGGCGGCGGAAAGCTCAACGGCGGAATGCTGCGGGCAGGGCTCGTGGACGAGGTGAGCGTGCTGGTCGCGCCGGTGGTGGACGGGCGGATGGGAACGCCCGCGGTTTTCGACTTCACCGATGACGCCCCGCGCCACCGCCTGGCGCTCGACACCGTGGAGCGGCGCGCGGACGACGTGCTCTGGCTGCGCTACCGGGTGGAGGCGCGATAGATGGCAGCCCTTCCCATGCAGCCATCCGACGCCCCGGCCGTCACCGTCCGCCCCGCGACGCCCGCGGACGTCCCTGCCCTGGGCCGGCTGGGCGCGCTCCTGGTCCGCGTTCACCACGGGTTCGATCCGGCGCGCTTCATCCCGCCCCCGCCGGACATCGAGGACGCGTACGCTGGATTCCTGGGCGCGCTGCTCGACGAGCCGGACGCCATCGTCCTGGTGGCGGAGCGGGACGGGCAGGTGGTGGGCTACACCTACGCGGGGATCGAGGGAACCGACTTCCTGGCGCTGCGCGGGCCGGCGGGCGTGCTGTACGACCTGGCGGTCGATCCCGCCCATCGCGCGCACGGCGTCGCGCGCATGCTGGTGGACGCGACGATGGGCGCGCTCCGGGCCCGGGGCGTTCGCCAGGCGGTGCTCTTCACCGCGGTGCAGAACGAATCCGCCCAGCGCCTGTTCGCGCGCGCCGGGTTCCGGCCGACGATGATCGAGATGACGCGCGAGCTGGAGGACGGCGCCCCCTGACCATCACCACGAGCGCCGCCCGGGCCATCTCACTCGGGAACCACCGCCGGCCGCGTGATGGAGTTCTCCAGCCACAGGAAGAAGCTCGACCCCACGCCGGCCGAGCTGGTGGCGGTGAGGTCGCCGCCCATCAGCCGGGCGAGGCGCTGGCTGATCGCCAGCCCGAGCCCCGCGCCCTCGGTACCCGCGTTCCCCAGCTGCTCGTAGGGCTCGAAGATCGCGGGCAGCTGGTCCGCCGGAATCCCCGCACCATTGTCTTCGACCCGGATGTACACCCAGGGCCCCGGGCCGCCCAGCTGCGCGTCGGGCGGGGCCTGCTGCGTCGCCCCGGCGCTGACGGTGACGCGGCCGCCGGCCGGCGTGAACTTCACCGCGTTGGCCAACAGGTTCACCAGGATCTGGCGCACGCGGTTCTCATCCCCCCAGTAGCACAGATCCGCGGCCGAGCCGCCGATGGCGTTCGCCAGCGTCAGCCCCTTCGCCTCGGCCTGGGGGCCCACCAGCAGCAGCGCCTCCTCGGCGGTGGTTCCCAGTCCGTGCGCCGCGGGGGTGACGGGCAGCCCTCCCACGTCCAGCCGCGAAAGGTCCAGCACCTCGGTGGCGAGCCCCAGCAGGTGCCTGCTGCTCAGCCGGATGCGTCCGAGCTGGGTACGCTGCGACTCGTTCAGCGGTCCCGCGATCTCCATGTCCAGGAGCTCGGCATACGCGATGATCGCCTGCAGCGGGGTGCGCAGCTCGTGCGAGATGGTGGCCAGGAACGCGCCCTTCGCCCGGTTCTCCGCCTCCACCTTCCTGCCGGCCTCCGTGGCCTCCTTCGCGGCCCTCAGCGCCGCCTCGGCGGCGTGGGCCGCCGTGAGATCGCGGGTGAGCTTGGCGAAGCCCTGCAGCTCGCCGTTCGCGTCGCGCAGCGCGGTGAGCGTGGCCCCGGCCCAGAAGGTGGAGCCGTCGCTTCGGATTCGCTGGCCCTCGCTGACCATCTCTCCGCGCTCCGCCGCCTCCACCAGGTGGCCTTCGGCGGTCCCGTCTTCCGCGCCCCCGTCGGGGTACAGCACACGGAAGTGGGCACCCTCCACCTGGTCCCGCGTCCACCACTTGATCAGGCGTGCTCCCTCGCCCCAGTAGACGATGATGCCGTCCGGGTCCATCAGGAAGATGGCGTAGTCGCGGACGTTGTCGGCGAGCGCCACGAACGCGCGCTGCGCCACCCCCGTGACATCGAAAACGGCGTTGGGGTTCGGAGGGCCGCCCCCTCCTTCCGCGCGCTCCCTGGCCCGCAGCTCCCCGCGCTTCCAGGCTTCCTCGCGCTCCCGCGATTCGCGCCCTGGCGAGCTAGCCCCTCCGCGAATGCTTTCGGCGGTCGGGGCCGGCACCACCGGGTCGGGCGCATGCGGATCTCCTGGTGTGTCGTCGCGCATCGTTCCTGTGTTTTCGCTAGGTGTGGACAAGGCCATTCGTCAGGCGGGAAGCTTCAGCGTGAAGGTGCTTCCCACGCCGGGCGCGCTCTCCACCACCAGGTTCCCCCCCATCCCGCGCGCCAGCTGGCGGCTGATGGCGAGCCCCAGCCCGGTTCCCTCCTGGGTTCGCGTCAGGTCGGAGCGCACCTGGACGAACGGCTCGAAAACGGCCGCGAGCCGGTCTTCGGGGATGCCGATCCCGGTGTCGCGGACGGTGAAGCAGATGCAATCGTCCGCGCGCTCGCAATCGACGTAGATCCGGCCGTCGGGCTCGGTGAACTTCACCGCGTTGGTCAGCAGGTTCACCAGGATCTGCCGCAGCTTGTCGGCATCGGCGCGTACGGCCAGCAGGCGCTCGGTCTTGCCGATGATCAGCTCCAGCCCCTTCGCCCTCGCCTGCGGCATCACCAGCGCCTCGGCGGAGGCGAACGCTTCGCGCACGGGGACGTCGTCGATGTGGTACTCTACCGTGCCCGTTTCCAGCTTGGTGTAGTTGAGCACCTCGTTCACCAGCCCCAGCAGGTGCTTCTGGCTCATCCGGATCCGTTCCAGGTCCGTCCGCTGCTCCGGGGTCACGGGCCCGCGGATCCCCATCTCAATCAGCTCGGTGTAGCCGCCGATGGCGTTGAGCGGCGTCCTCAGCTCGTGGCTCATCACCGAAAGGAACTCGCCCTTCGCGCGGTTGGCCGTGTCCGCCTCGGCGCGGGCTTCCTCGTACTGGGCCAGCAGGTCGCGCAGCGCGTACTGGCGGGCGCGGTTCTGCAGCGCCGCCCGCATGACGGAGATGAGCGAGCCGGGAGGCACGGGGCGGTCCAGGAGCAGCACGCTCCGGCCGGCGCAGAGCCGCGCCAGGGTGGCGAGGGGAGGCGAAGGCTTCTCCGAATTCGCCACGAACACCTGCACCGGGCAGTCGGACCACACCGGCTGCTCCGTGAGCGCATCCACCAGCAGCCGCAGGGTGGCGGCGGAGGAGAGTGATTCCTCCACCAGGAGCGCGGCGCCCGCGCCCTCGCGGAAGGCGGCGCAGAACTCGTCCATTCCCGCGCACACGGTGCAGCCGAACCCGGCCCGGCCCAGCGCCTGCCGCGCCAGCTCCGCCGTTCGCCCGATGGGGGCAAAGACCAGGACGCGGAACTCGGGCGCGCCGAAATCCGGGCTTGCCGCCAGCGCCTGGAGGGTGGCGCCGGGACCCGCGGACTCCTCAGTTTGCGGGCGGGGCATCGGCCAGGTCCATCAGGGTGGCATCGGGCCCCTCGAACGAGGGGCTCCCCGAGAGCACGCCCCGGAAGCCCGTCAGGGGCTCGCCCACCTCCATGCCGTTGGGGGTGATCTGGAACTCGCGGATCCCGTGTCCGTGCCCGCCGTACCTCTTCTTGAACACGCTGATCGCCCGCCGGATGGCGCCGTCCGCCTCGAAGTGGCGCAGGAGGAGCACCGTGTCGGCCAGGTAGCTCACGTCCACGGGCCCGCCGAGGGTGGGCCCCAGCACCCCGTGCTGCGCCACGATCAGGATGGAGAGCACGGTCTGGCTGCTCAGGTAGGTGAGCAGCTCGTGCATCTGCGTGATCAGCATCCGCTCGTCGGGCATGGCGCTCATGTAGCCGGTCAGGCTGTCGATGATCACCATCCGCACCACGCGCTCCTGCACCTGCGCCCGCACCATGTCCGCGAACTCGCCCGGCGACACCTCGCCCGTGTCGATCTCCTGGAGCGTGATCATCCCCGACTTCAGGTGCGGGCGGATGTTCATCCCGATCCCCTCGGTCCTGTGGATGAACGTCTCGGGGCGTTCGTCGAAGAGGAAGAAGATGGAGCGCTCGCCCCGCTCCGCCGCCGCGTACGCGTAGTGCGAGGCCAGGGAGCTCTTTCCGGTGCCCGAGGGCCCCAGGAAGAGCGTGGAGCTGCCCTCGGCCAGCCCGCCGCCCAGCATCTTGTCGATCTCCTCGATGCCGCTCTCGTGGGCACGCCAGGCGTTGTGCAGCCTTTCGCCGGTCCGCAGGCGCGGGAACACCTTCAGCCCGCCCGTGCAGATGCGGAAGTCGTGGACGCCGTCGTCGTAGCGGATCCCCCGCACCTTGAGGACGCGCAGCTGGCGGCGCTCGTTGCCGTAGGAGGTGGGCGTGTGGTTCAGGAGGATCACGCCGAAGGCCAGGTGCTGCAGCTCGCTGTGGCCCGGCATCACCGGGTGGTTGTCCAGGAACAGCACGGTGGCGCCCCGGTTGGCGAACAGCTCCTTGAGGATGAACAGCTGGCGCTGGTAGCGGCCGGCGTCGTTGGAAAGGAGGCGAAGCTCCGAAACCGCGTCGAACACCACGCGCGTCGGGTTGATCTCGTCGATGACGGAGCGGATGGACTGCATCATCTCGCCCAGCTCCACGTCGGCCGTGTGGAAGAGCACCTGCTCGGCGCCCAGGCCACGCAGCACAGCGGTGTAGTCGGCCAGCGCGGCGCGGGTGCGCTCGAGCGCCTCGCCCGACAGCTCGCCCG
>JAHWJV010000104.1 GCA_019348265.1 Gemmatimonadota bacterium | reverse complement strand
TTCATCGGCCTGGGCGTCCTCAACGTGCTGCGCATTTGACGGGTCGCAGGTCTGAAGGTCGCAGGTCTCTCATCCAGGGCGTTCCGCCTTGGGGTAGCCTGAAGCGCAGACACGAGAGACCTGCGACCTTCAGACCTGCGACCTGCGACCCCGTTCAGCCCTCGCTCATCGCCCGGAGGGCGGCGATGATCCGCTCCTCGACGCTCCCGCCCAGCGCACCCCGTCCCTGTGCTTCTACCATGTAGCTCATTCGTATCGAAGAGTATCCTCGTCCGGCCGCCGACACGCGCCGGCGGACGAGCTTCCTGCAAAAACCGCCGCGAGGAGCGGCCAAACCCCCGCGGCCCCGCCAATGTGGCTTCTCCCGGCGCTGAGCACCATCGCGAAGCTGGCTCTGCGCGTCTTCTATCGGTTCCGCGTCGACGGCCCGCCGGTGCCGCCTACGGGGCCGGTGCTCCTGGTCGCCAATCACCCGAACTCGCTCCTGGACCCGGGTGCCGTCTCTGCCGCCGCGGGGCGGCCGGTTCGCTTCATGGCGAAGGCGCCGCTCTTCTCCGATCCACGGATCGGCTGGCTCGTCCGCGCGGCCGGTGCGATCCCCGTCTACCGGAGAACGGACGACGCGTCGCAGATGGCGCGGAACGAGGACAGCTTTCAGGCGGTCTTCGACGCGCTTCATGAGGGGGCGGCGGTGGGGATCTTCCCGGAGGGGATGAGCCACAGCGAGCCCTCGCTCGCGCCGATGAAGACCGGCGCCGCGCGGCTCGCGCTCGGAGCCGCCGACGGGGTGGCCTTTCCGATCGTTCCGCTCGGGTTGTCCCTTCAGGAGAAGGGTCGCTTCCGGTCCGCGGCGCTGGCGCTGACCGGGACGGCCGTCCAGTGGAGCCACCTGGCCGCGCGAGGTCCGCACGACCCCATGGCGGTGCGGGAGCTGACGGCGAGGATCGAGGAAGCGCTCCGCGCCGTGACGGTGAATCTGCAGGACTGGGAGGACGCGCCGCTGGTCGAGGTTGCCCAGGAGGTGTACCTCGCCGAGGAGGGGCTGAGCCTGCGAGCGGAGGCGAGGATCGCCGGATCGGGCGAGGTGGCCGCCGGATTGGCGCACGTGCGGGAGGCTGGCGATCCCGAGGCGGCGGCGCTGGTGCGCGAAGTACGGCGCCACGCGAGGATTCTCGACGCTCTAGGAATCCGTCCGCACCAGCTCGTGCAGCCGGACCGGACGCAGGCATTTCGCTGGGGGGTCCGCACCCTGGCCACATTCCTCGTCGCGGCCCCCGTACTGGTCGCCGGAACGCTGGTCTTCGCGGCGCCCGTCTTTCTCGTGCGGGCGATCGCTTCGAACCCGCGCCTGAGTCCGGATCTCAAGGCCACCTACAAGCTTCTCGGCGGCGCAGTCATCCACCTCTTCTGGATCGCGTTCCTCTCCTCCGTCGTCTGGTGGCGCGTCGGAGCCACGGCGGGGCTGCTCGCCTCGATGGGCCTGCCCCTCCTCGGGATCGCCACCGTCGCGGTGACGGATTGGCGCCGCGCCGCCGGAGGTGCCGTGCGGCGCTTCCTGATACGCAGGCGCAGAGCCGAGATGATCCAGGAACTTCGCGCGCGCCAGAAGGCGCTGGCCGCCCGGCTGAGGGAGATGCGGGCGGCGCTGCCCTGAACAGGGCGCTGCTGCGGTCTACGTGGCCAGCTCCGGCTCCCGCGTCGCTTCCTCCGCCTCCCTGGCTACCCGCCGCCCCTCGTCGACGTCTACGAGCGAGAGCAGCGCGGCGCCGGCGATGAAGAAGACGATCACCGATAGGATGGCATTCCGGCTGGATCCCGTCATCATTATCGCGCCGGCGTAGAGCAGCGGCCCGAAGATCCCCGCGAACTTCTCGAAGACGCTGAAGAAGCCGAAGAACTCGCCGGACTTGTGCGGCGGAACCATGCTCGCGAAGAGCGACCGGCTGAGCGCCTGCGTCCCGCCCTGAACCATCCCCACCAATGCGGCCAGCATGAAGAAGTGTGTCGCGCTGGTCATGAAGTACCCGAGAATGCTGATCCCCACGTAAGCGAGCAGCCCGAGGAAGATCGAGCGCTTCGCCCCGATGCGCGCCGCCAGCATTCCGAACAGGAATGCGAAGGGGATGCCGACGAACTGGACGATGAGGATCGCCAGGATGAGGGCGTTCTGATCGATCCCGATTTCCGTGCCGTACGCGGTAGCCATCTTGATGATGGTCTGGATACCGTCATTGTAGAGAAGGAAGGCGAGCAACATCAGGAACGCCTGACGGTAGCCTCGAATGGTTGTCACCGTCTCACCGAGGCGACGGAAGGCGGTGGTCACCGGGTTCGCACCAGCGGTCTCGTCGGATTCTACTCGGCGGGGCGGTTCGGGGACGCGGCGGAAGAGCGGGATCGAGAAGATGAGCCACCAGGCGGCGACCGAGAGGAAGCTCAGCCGAGCGGGGAGGGTCGCCTCACTCGGTGATAAGCCTGGCCCGGAGGGCAGCCCGAATAGCTGGGGCGCGCTGATCCACGCCAGGTTGAGCGCGAGCAGCACCCCTCCGCCGATGTACCCGAAGGCGTAGCCGGCGGTTGAGACGCGGTCCACCTCTTCGGGAGAGGCGAGGTGCGGGAGGAGCGACTCGTAGAAGACGAAGCTGGCGCTCGCCCCTCCCAACGCAAGGACGAAGAGCACCGATGCCAGCATGAGGTCGCCGCTCTGGACGCTGAACATCGCGCCGGTGGCGAGCGCGCCGACGATCATGAACACGGCCAGGAGCCGCTTCCGGATGGCCATGTAATCCGCGATGGCGCCGAGGACGGGCGATATCACCGCGGTGATCGCAAGCACGATGCTGTTCGCGACCGCCAGGTACTGCGTGGCGGTGGTCGACTCGACATCCGCCCCGGCCACGCGGATGAAGTAGATCGGAAACACCGCCACCATGATCGTGGTCTGGACCGCCGAAACCGCCCAATCGTACATGGCCCACGCGCGAAGCTCCGGCCGGTGCAGGCCGATCTTGCCCAACAACCCACCGGGCCTGGTGGCCGGCGCGCTCGGAGTCATGTGGTTTCGGGAGCGGAGGAGTAGGAAGGGTGCCGACGCCGGAATATAGACGGGGACGACCTGGCCGCCAGGGAAGCCGCGTCGTGCTTGCGGGACGCGGTGGTGACGTCTATGGTCATCGGCCAACAAACGAACCCATGATTCGACGATGACAACCGGCCTGTTCTACGCCCACTCCGGATTACGCTACCTCGTTCTGCTGGTCGGCGTAGCCGCCGCGCTGAACGCCGCTTTGGCCCTGCGGAGCGAGCGGCCGGCGAACTCCGCGGACCGGGTGCTCATGGCGGCGTTCACCGGGCTCATGGACCTCCAGGGGCTGCTGGGCATCGGTCTCGTCATCAGCGGGATCCTCTACCCCGCCCTGATCGGCCACCTCGCCATGATGTTGCTCGCGATCGTGGTGGCGCACGTCTCCTCCGTGGTGGCCCGGAAAGCTCCCGATCCACGACGAGGGCACGCCATGCGTCTCGCCGGCGTGCTCGGGGCGCTGGTCCTCATCGTCGGCGGGATCATGGCCATCGGGCGATCTGTTCTGCAGTCGGGAACGCCCTCGATGTAGCCGAGCGGCGGCCCACGAATGGACCTACGCCCGCTTCTATCGATCCCTCGGGTGGCGGCGGCGCGCGCCAGCATCGTCGCCCGCGATGCCGATACGTTCGAAGAACAGCTGCGCATCGTCGCGATCCCGTCTCCTTCTCTGCAGGAAGAGGCTCGCGCGAGCTACATCCACGGCAGGTTCGCGCAGATCGGCCTCGCCGCGATCCGGCGGGACGAGGTCGGGAACGTCATTGCGTCGCTTCCAGGCTCCGACTTCGGCGAGCTCGCCCCGCTGGTCGTCTCCGCGCATCTGGACACCGTCTTCCCCGCCGGTACCGATCTCGTCCCCCGCTCCGTCGGCCGGAAGGTGTTCGCCCCCGGCATCACCGACAACGCGCGCGGCCTAGCGGCGCTACTGGCTGTAGCACGCACCCTCGCCGGGTCCGAGGTTCGCACTTCACGACCGATCTGGTTCGTCGCGACGGTCGGCGAGGAGGGGATCGGGGATCTCCGCGGCGCAAAGCACCTCTTCGACAGCGCCTTCCGAAACTGCGGCATCGAGGGGTTCATCTCCCTGGACGGGTCCGGGCTCCGCCGGATCGTGCATCGCGCGATCGGCGCGCGACGCTTCCGCATCACCGTCCGAGGTCCCGGCGGTCACTCCTGGTCCGACTGGGGTGCCGCGAACCCCGCCCACGCGGTGGGCCTGGCGGTCGCCCAGCTCCGAAAGGTACGCCTCCCCACCATCAGCCGTACCACGCTGACGGTCGCACGCATCGGCGGCGGGCGCAGCGTCAACGCCATACCGGAGGAGGCGTGGCTGGAGGTCGATCTGCGCAGCGAGCAGATGCCCGTGCTGCTACAGCTCGAGGAGGAGGTGCGCAGGGTAGTCGAAGATGCGGTGGCGGAGGAAAGCGCAGGGAGGCGGCATGGCACCAGGCCGTTGAACGTGCGGTTCGATCGGATCGGTGAAAGGCCGGCAGGATCCGTCGCAGCCGACCACCCGCTGGTCGCGGCGGCGCTCGCCGCCACGCGCGTGGTGGGAGCGCGCCCCGAGCTCGCGGCGTCGTCCACGGACGCCAACGTCCCGCTGGCCCTGGGGATCGCGGCGATCACGATCGGCGCGGGCGGCGAGTCCGGGGGGATTCACACGCTGGACGAGTGGTACGCGAACGACGGCGGCGCACGAGGCCTGGAGCGCGCGCTCCTCACCGTCCTCGCCGCCGCCGGAGTAGACGGAACCTACCAGCCCCGCCCGCACTGATCGGATCTGCTAGCTCAGGTCGCCCCTTCGACTCCGACAAGGGAATCGTCGCCGATGTCGACTGCGCCGCGCACCCCGCGAAGAACCACCCGATCCCCTATCAGCGAGTCGTGAAGCTCGCATCCGTCGATCTGCGCTCCGGCACCGACGATCGCGTCGCGGAGCCGGGAGCCACGCACCTTCGTTCCGGCGGAGATCGTCACGTTCGGCCCGATCTCGCACTCTTCGAGCTCCACCCCGTCGGCGATGTGCACGGGCTCGCGGATCACCACACCGCGTTTCGAGCTCGGGCTCTTCCCGCGCGTGGTCGAGAGGACGTGCAGGTTGGTCTCCAGAAGCGTCTCCGGCTTGCCCGCGTCATACCACCCTTCGACGTCGACCACCTTCAGCTTGGCGCCGTGGTCGATCATGTATTGGAAGGCGTCGGTCAGGTAGTACTCGCCTCCGGTAGACGCCGGCGATGCCAGAACATGGGCGATCCCCTCGAACAGCAGTCGCCAGTCGCGGATGTAGTAGAGTCCTATGTTCGCGCGCTTGGAGATCGGCTCGCTCGGCTTCTCGACGATCTGGGTCATGTAGCCGTCCCCGTCCGTCACCACCACCCCGAAGCGCTGGTAATCCTCGACCTCCTTGACCCAGATTACGCCCGCAACCTCCTCCGGTAGCCGCTGGACCATCGTGAGGTCCGCGTCGAAGAGGGTGTCTACGAACATGATCAGAAGGTCCTCGTCGATGAAGTCCCGGGCGAGGTCTACCGCGCCGGCGGTGCCGTTTTGCACCGGCTGCTCGACGAAGTGGGCGGTGAACTCGGGATACTCCTTGCGGATGTAATCCTCCACCTTCTCTTTCAAGTGACCGGTGACGAACACCGCCTCCGAGACGCCGAGACCGCGCAGGTCGTCCAGGATGTAGCTCATCACCGGTTTGTCGCCCACGCGCAGGAGCGGCTTCGGCGTGACGTGCGTATGCGGGCGGAGCCTGGTACCTTTGCCGGCGAGAGGAATGACGACTTTCACGCGCACTCCTTGGTTTTAGGGTATGGATCGCGCGGCGAATACCGCGGCGAACCGCCGGTGGCAGTTTCTATACCGTAAGCGGGAACGTGGTGCGCCGGCACGCCCGAAATGTGAAGCAGGCGTCCATGCCTCAGCCCTACGAACTGTAATGGCGAAATCACCGGGGGAGGAAGCTGCGCAGAACCCGGAGGAGGCGGAGGCGGAGGCGGCGACCGCTCCCGCGACGTCAGCGCTCGCCGGGTCCTCGGGCCGGGCGGAGCAGCGGCGCCGCTCTGCGGAGCCCAGTCGGACCGAGCGCGTCTACGCGGTCGCGTTCGGCCGAGTCTGGCTCGCGGCGCTCGCCGCGGCCGCGGCCATGAGTCGCTGGACCGTCACCTCGACGAACTCGGTTCGTGGTGAGATCTCGATCGAGACCCGCGGTCTCCTGAGCAAGACCACTCAAGCTGCCCGGGTGCTCATCGCGCTCGACGATGTCGGACTCACCCGCGTCGACGCGGTCTTCCTCGGCCCCTCCGGAGAGCCCGCTGAAGGCGCGGAGGCACGCCAGATCGATCGGTTCCACCAGCATCTCGAGGCACTGCTGCGACGGGATTTCTGAGCATAGCCGCGGCGGATTGCATCGTGCTGGTAGGTGCGGACGGTCGCCCTTTTCTGGGACTTGGAACGTGATTCCTGGATATGCGACAGAACCGGAAACTCCCGTACGACCCCTCCGAACCCCTCCAGAGCGCGCTTCCTGAACGCATTGCGGTGATGCCGGTGAAGAGCACCGTCATCTTCCCGACGGGCGCCACCGGGCTGCAGGTCGGCTTTCCACCCAATGTCGAGGTGCTCGGCCTGCAGCCGGGAAAATCCTTCGTCGTCGGGTTGGTTACCACCGATGATGAAGACCTGCCGATCGACCCCACCGCGCTGGAGAAGGTGGGCGTGCTCGCACGCGTGCTCAACCGCCTGAATCTCCCCGGAGGGCTGGTCCAGGCCACCATTCAGGGGATCATACGCATTCAGCTCGAGGGGATCCGCTTCGAGAACGGCTACTACACGGGCTTTCCGAAGCTGGTAGAGGAGACGGCGGTCGAACCGGAGGAGGCGGACCGGCTGATCGAGAAGATCCTGACCACGCTTGGCGGGATCGGGGCCAAGATCGAGCGGCTGGCGGACGTGCCGCGCGTCCTCCGGCAGAACATCGGAGATCCGGGTCGATTCGCTGACCTGGTCGCCACGCTGGCTCACTTCAGCGTCGCGGAAAAGGACGAGGTCCTTCAGCGCCTGGCCGTGCGGGAGCGGCTGCTATGCGTGCTGCGTGTGCTGGAGGCGGAGTGGGAGCACCTGCGCGATCGCGGCGAGACCGAGTCTGAAGGACAGGGGGAGCGTGCGCCAGGCCGGTCGGCCGACCGCACGAGCGACATTCGCAAGCAGATCTCCGCGCTGCAGGCGGAGCTCGGAGAGGTGGATCCGAGCGAGCGGGAGGCTCTGGAGATGCTCCGGCTGATCGACCGCTCGCAGCTCCCCGCGAGCGTGGCATCGGTTGCGAGGCGAGAGGCGGAGCGGATGCGCACGACGCCGCCCTCGTCGCCGGACGCAGGCGAGATCCGCAGCTACGTCGAGGCCGTAGTCGAACTCCCCTGGGAGCGGATGAGCGATGGCGGCACCATCGATCTCGAGGCGGTCGCCCGCGCCCTGGACGAGCATCACCCGGGCGCCCCTGATCTCAAGCGCCGCATCCTGGAGATCCTCTCGGTGGCCACCCTGCGCGGGAGCCTGGCCGACCTGGTGCCGTGCATCGTCGGCCCGCCGGGAGTCGGCAAAGCCCGGCTCGCGGCCGCTATAGCCCAGGGGCTGGGCCGGCCGCTGGCGCGCGTCGAGCTCGGCGGGCGCGGCGAGGCGCAGCTCGCCGGCGGGCGCCGCGCGCGTCCGGGCGCTCAGCCCGGCAAGCTCATCTCGGCCTTTCGCGACGCCGAGGTGCGCGACCCGGTATACCTGCTGGAGGAGATCGACGAGGTCGGGCTGGGGAACGTCGAGGGCGACCCCGCGGAGGTCGTCGAGGAGTTCCTGGACCCGGCCAACCGCGCCAAGTTCATCGACCGGTACTTCGACATTCCCTTCGACCTGACCGACGCGGTGTTCGTCGCGAGCGCCACGGACTTCATGCGGATCCCGCGGGGCATTCGCGACCAGCTCATCGAGATCCGACTCGCTGGCTACACGCCCGAGGAGAAGGTGGACATCGCATCCCGCCGGCTGCTCCCGGAGCTGATCGTCGAGCACGGGCTCGAGCCGGGCGATCTGGAGCTGGACGGCGATGCGCTGGTGTACCTGACCCGAGGCTACGCGCGGGACGCGGGGCTGGGGCTGCTCCGGCGCGGGCTGTCATCCATCCTGCGCTACATCGCCCACCAGAAGGCGACGGGCGGGCGACGCCCGTGGAAGCTCTCCCGCGGGATGATCGAGGAGGTGCTCGGGATCCCGCGCTACCCGACGACGGAGGCGGAAAGCTCGCCGGAGGTCGGAGTCGTCACGGGACTGGCCTGGACGGCTTCCGGCGGAGAGTTGATGTTCATCGAGGCTCTGAAGATGCCGGGGAGCGGGAGGCTGATCATCACCGGGCTGCTCGGCGAGGTGATGCGCGAGTCGGTCAGCGCCGCGTACTCCTACGTCCGCTCACGCGCCACGCCGCTCGGCATACCGGCCGCGGCATTCGGGGAGAACGATCTCCACATTCACTTCCCGGCCGGCGCGACGCCGAAGGACGGGCCCTCGGCCGGCGCGGCGGTCACGCTGGCGATCGCATCCTCCCTCTCGGACCGCTCCGTCCGCCACGACGTCGCCATGACCGGCGAGGTGACGCTCAGAGGCCGCATCATGGAGATCGGAGGAGTGAAGGAGAAGATCCTCGCCGCTTACAGAGCCGGGCTGCGTAAGGTGATCCTTCCGAGCGGCAACGAGCGCGACCTCCGCGACGTTCCGGACGACGTCCGAACGGGAATGACCTTCCACTTCGTGAACCGCATGGACGAGGTGCTCGACATCGCCCTGCTTCCAAAGAAGCGTCCTCGCCGCAAGACCGCCGAGCGGCCGTCGGCAGCACACCCGCCGACCCGGCAAGCGGCGCGCGGCAAGGGCGATTCGGACGGTTGACGCTGGGGCGGGCGAAAGGCGAGGAGGACCGGCATCCATCAACGATGCCGGTCCTCCTTGTCCTGGCTGTCTTCCAGCCCCACCTGTGTGTCGCCCCGCCGCGCGAGCAGACCGAGGGCCACGGCGCCGATCAGGATCGATATCGCCACGGCGGTCATAGCCTGAATCTCGAGCAGGAGCCCGGTGAGCCAGACGATCACCGCGACCCAGAAGAGGGCGATCCGCACCCGAAGAAACCGTGCGTCGCCCGGCCTGATGCCGCGATGCGGCATCAGCTCCCGGGCCCCGCCGGCTTTCCGGCGACGAATCCGTCCACACCGCGCTGCAGGTCGTCGCTCGCGCGAGCGATGACGTTGATGTCGGCACCGGCCCGTACCGCCGCCTCGAAGCCGAGTCCGTCCTGCTGGTACAGGAGGCGCTTGCAGAGCTGCACCGCCGTC
>JAHWJV010000103.1 GCA_019348265.1 Gemmatimonadota bacterium | reverse complement strand
GGCTTTGCGCCGGGGCGTCGTGGTGAGCGGGGGGCAGGAGATAGGTTCCCCTGGAATCGCGCCGCCCCCTCCGCCCCCTCCGCCCCCTCCGCCCCCTCCGCCACCGCCACCGCCACCTCCACCTCCACCTCCACCTCCACCTCCACCTCCACCTCCACCTCCACCTCCACCTCCACCTCCACCCGGGCCGCCAGGCCCAGTTTCGGCGGTGACCGCGCCGGCTGTGTCTGACGGCTGTTCCACGACGTCCTCTCCATCACCGGGGCAACCGCTGAGCATGAAGACAGCGATCGATCCGACGGCGGTGCGGATTGTGAGGCGAGGAATACGCATACGTTGGCTCCGGACGGAGTGGGTGAGGTGCCCGCGGGAAGCGGAGATGGTCGACGACGTGCGACGTAGAAGGCCGCGAACGGGTGCGGACGGCGGTACTACACAACCCGACGGAGTCGAATATGTGACTGGATTTTAGAAGACGCCAGTAAGATCTAACAGGCGTTCCTCAACCTGCTCGAGGGCCATTCCGGCACCTCACTCCTCCTCGTCCCCGCTCCACATCCGCGCGTAGCTATCGTAGCGGGAATTCGAGATTCTCCCTTCCGCGACCGCCTCGCGAATCGCGCAGGCCGGCTCGTGGGTGTGGGTGCAGGTGTTTCCGAACCGGCAGGTGCCGCGGTAGGGCTCGAACTCGCGGAAGAGGATGTCCAGCTCGTCGGGGTCGATCCCCCAGAGGCCGAGCTCGCGCAGGCCGGGCGTGTCGGCGACGTAGCCCCCGCAGTCGAGCGGGATCAATTGCGCCGTGACGGTGGTGTGGCGGCCCTTCTGGACCGCGTCGCTCACGGACGCGACTCGGAGGGCGAGCTCGGGCTGGACGGCGTTCAACAGGCTGGACTTCCCCACGCCGGAGGGCCCGGTGACGGCGGAGATCCGCCCGCAGATCTCGGCGCGCAGGGCGTCGATGCCGATATCCTGCTTGGGCGAGGTGTAGAGCACGCGATAGCCGATCTCCTCGTACGTGCCGAACAGCTCGCGCGCGGCCTTCTCCCCGACGAGATCGACCTTGTTGGCGACGATCAGCGCGTCGATCTCGCTGCTCTCGCACAGCACCAGGAAGCGGTCGAGCATGCGGAGGTGCGGGGTGGGGCGCGTTGTGGCGAAGACGATCACCACCTGGTCCACGTTCGCGACGATCACCTTGGCCCGCGGCGCCTTCCCCGGCGCTTTGCGCACCAGCGCGCTGCGCCGCTCGTGCACCTCCTCGATGGTCCAGGCGCCGTCCCCCTCCTCCTGCTGCACCTCGACCCGATCGCCGACCACCACCTTGTCGCCTACGCGGTCCTGCCGCTTCACCCGTCCGCGCAGCACCGCCTCGACGACACCGTCGGCGGTCTCGATCTCGTAGATTCCGCCGTGTGCTCTGAGGACGGTACCGGTCATGAAAAGAAGCTATCAGCTATCAGCTATCGGCCATCAGTCAACTGCACCCGGACAACAGGTATCCGCCACGCGCCCAAAAAACAACTCCCCGCATCGCGCGAATGCGATGCGGGGAGCTCGGTAACAGCTGATAGCTGATAGCTGATAGCCTCTTACGCCGCGAAGCTCGCCAGCGCCTGCCCCTCGTCGCCCTCGCGGAGACGCTTCAGGGCGCGGTCGCGGAGCTGACGGATGCGCTCGCGCGTGACGCCGAGGATGTCGCCGATCTCCTCGAGCGTGTGCTCGCGGCCACCCTCGAGCCCGAAGTAGAGCTTCAGGACCTTGGCGTCGCGGGGCTGCAGCGTCTCGAGCGCGCGGCCGATGCGCTCGGTGAGGAGTCGCTCCTCGACCTCTTCCTCGGTGACGATCGCCTCCTCGGTGATGAAGCGGTCCATCAGCTGGGAGTCGTCGGAGTCGCCGATGGGCGCGTCGAGTCGGATCTCCGCCGCGTTCAGCGTCTGGAGGCTCTCCACGATCTCCGGCGACAGGCCGGTCGCCTGGGAGAGCTCCTGCGGCGACGGGTCGCGGCCGAGCTCCTGCTTCAACCGCTCCCGCTCGCGGAAGATCTTCGCCAGGTCGGAGGCGCGGTTCAGCGGAACCCGCACCGCGCGGCCCTGGTTGGCCAGCGAGGAGAGGATCGCCTGACGGATCCACCAGACGGCGTAGGAGATGAACTTCACGCCCTGGTCCGGATCGAACTTCCGGGCAGCCGTGACCAGGCCGACGTTGCCTTCCTGAATCAGGTCGGCGAGGCTCACGCCGCGGTTCTGGTACTTCTTCGCGACCGAGATCACGAAACGCAGGTTGGCGCGCACCAGCTCCTGGATCGCGCGCTCGTCGCCCACCTGGGAGCGGCGGCCGAGCTCGATCTCCTGCTCGGGGGTGAGCAGCCGGTGCGTGCTCACCTCCTTCAGGTACTGGTCCAGGCTGGACTGATCCTCAGTCCCCAGGGTCGCGAACCCCTCGCGGAGCTCCGGGCTGCTCCCCCGCCTGCGGCGGCGCGGCGTCTTTTTGGCTACACTTGACATATATCGATCTGCCACTGCCTGGTCTGCTATCTCATGAGGCCGGTGGAGCCGGCCGCTTCGCCTGTCATGCACAACTTCTGCCGGGGGTGACAGAGGGCGCCCAGTATAGTCCGCCCCGTTAGCCCCTGCAACCCGCACTCCCGACGCTGCCGCGGCGCCGCTCTTCCGACGATCGGCAGTGCTTCGGGCAGCGGTGTGTACAGCATTAGGAGGGTGAAGTTCCCTCCTCCGTCCGGGCTCGCCTCCGAGCCAGCCGCTCCTCGCGCCGGTCGCGGCCGGCGTCGAATCCCGCCCGCTCGGCTTCGCTCTCGACGAGCAGCGGGGGGACGCGCGTGGGGCGGCCCTCGCCGTTCAGCGCGACGAAGGTCACGAAGCAGCTGTTGGTGAACCGCTCCTCGCCGGTGATCGGGTTCTGCGCGAACACTTTCACCTCGACCTCCATGCTCGAGGTGCCGGTGAAGTTCACGGCGGCGTGTACGATGACGAGCTCGCCGATGTAGATCGGCTCGTTGAACTCGACCGCATCCATGCTCTTGGTCACCACGGGGCGGCCCGCGTGCTTCATAGCCGAGAACGCCGCCGCGCGGTCGATGAAAGAGAGGATGGCGCCCCCGAAGAAGGTGCCCGCCACGTTCTGGCTCTGCGGCTCGGCCAGGTCGGCGAAGGTCACCCTGGACGCCCGCGGGGGCCGCGGAACCGCGGGGTCGTGCGGCGGTACATTCCTGTATATCTCGACCGGACGGATCATGTTGCCTGCCGTTGTGAGCGGGTTCTATCTTCGCTGGCGCGCCCCGCATGGCCCATATGATCGCCGGGCGCAGAGTGGAAGCCCCCCGCGAAAGACGCGCCCGTAGCGCCGTAGAACCGGTGGACCGGCGGACCCGCGAGTCCACGTCCCTGATAAGAACTGACAGTCATGAGATTGAGAACCGCGGCGCTCCTGCTGCTCGCCGCCGGCTGCGTGCCAGGCGCCTCTTCGCCGGCTCGCGCCCCCACGGCCGCGCACCCGGCGGTCACCCTCCCGTCTGCGCCCGCGTCGCGGGCGGACACCTCGGCGGAGCGACGCGGGCAGGGGGGCCCCGGCCCGGTGCTCGGCGCGGTCGGACCTGGCGAACCAGCGCCCCGGCCGTATTCGCAGGTGATCACCTCCCGAGCGCGCACCCGGGAGGGGCTGTTTCGCACCCACCTGCTCGGCCCGCGGCTGTACTACGAGATCCCGGCGGCGGAGCTCGGGCGTGACATGCTGCTGGTGACCCAGATCGCTCGGAACGCGGCCGACTCTCCCTTCAGCTACGCGGGTGAGGCGATCGGCAACCAGGTGCTTCGCTGGGAGAGGCGCGACAACCGGATCCTCCTGCGCGGCGTCACCTACGACGTGATGGCCGACAGCGCGCTTCCCATCGCGCGGGCGGTGGAGGCGGCGAACTATTACCCGATCATCGCGAGCTTCAACATCGAGGCATTCGGGCGGGACAGCGCGGCGGTGATCGACGTGTCGCGCCTTTTCACCTCTCCGTCGCCGGAATTCGGGCTCGGGAACCGCTTCCGGGGCGGCCTCGACCGGGAGCGCTCCTTCATCGAGCGGGTCGCCCCGTATCCGAACAACGTCGAAGTGGAGGCGACGCAGACGTACACCATCGCGCCGCGGCAGGTGCAGGGCGTGCCGGAGGAGCTGACGGGCGGGCCACGGACCGCGACGGTCCTCGTCCACTGGAGCATGGTCCGTCTCCCGGATCGACCGATGATGCCCCGACTGCACGACCACCGCGTGGGCTACTTCTCGGTAGGGAAGACCGACTACGGGTCGGAGGAGCAGCGTGCGGCTCGGACGAGGTTCATCACCCGCTGGCGGCTGGAGTGCCCCCCCGGTGAGACGCCGCCGTGCAACGCCGCCAAGCCGATCGAGTTCTATCTGGACCCGGCGACCCCGGTGCAGTGGCGTCCGTGGGTGAAGCGCGGGGTCGAGGCGTGGAGCGCGTCGTTCGAGGCCGCCGGCTTCCGCCATGCGATCGTGGCGCGGGACGCCCCGACCGCCGAGCAGGACCCGGATTGGGCCGCGGAGGACGCGCGGTACTCGGTGATCCGCTGGGTACCGTCACCCGTGGAGAACGCAGTCGGCCCGCACGTGCACGACCCGCGCAGCGGGGAGATCCTCGAGGCGGACGTGCTCATCTTCCACAACATCCTGAGCACGCTCCGGAACTGGTACTTCGTGCAGGTGGGTCCGCTCGACCCCAGGGCGCAGCGGCTGCCCCTCCCGGACTCGCTGATGGGCCGCCTGGTAGAGCACGTGATCTCCCACGAGGTCGGGCACACGCTCGGGCTGCAGCACAACATGAAGGCCAGCTCGATGTACCCGGCCGACAGCGTGCGCAGCGCGTCGTTCGTTCGGCGCATGGGCCACACTCCTTCGATCATGGACTACGCGCGGCTGAACTACGTAGCCCAGCCCGAGGACCGAATTCCGGTCGACGAGCTGATTCCCGGCGTGGGGCCGTACGACGAGTTCGCGATCGCCTGGGGTTATCGGCCGATCGCCAATATCCGTCGGCCGGAGGAGGAGAGAGCGGTGCTGGACACCTGGGCGCGCGTGCAGGACGAGCGGCCCTGGCTCCGCTTCAGCGCCGCGGGTACGGGCGGAGCCGATCTAGGCGACCACACGGAGGCGGTAGGCGACGAAGACGCGGTCAGGTCGACGCGGCTCGGCCTCCGCAATCTCGAGCGCGTCATCCCGATGCTCCTCCCCGCGACCATGAAGCCGGGGGAAGACTATCGGGACCTGACGGAGCTGTACGGGGCGGTGGTGAGCCAGTGGAGCACCGAGCTGGACCATGTCGCGACGCTGATCGGCGCCGTCGAATCGCAGGAGAAGTACGGCGGACAGGCGGGGGTGAAGTTCACGCCGGTCCCGCGTCAGAGGCAGGTGGAAGCGATGCGCTTCCTCACCGAGGAGGCGTTCAGCACCCCCGAGTACCTCCTCGACCCGGAGATCCTGCGAAGGATCGAGGTGCAGGGTGCGCTGGACCGCGTCGGTCGCGCTCAGTCGGCTATCCTCCGGGACCTGACGGAGAACCGCCGGATGCGCCGCATGGTGGAGTACGAGGCGCTCGCCACCGATCCATCGCAGGTCTACACTCTCGCTGAGATGTTGACGGACCTGCGTCGCGGGATCTGGAGCGAGCTCGAGCGGCCGACGGTCACCATCGCGGCTTCGCGCCGCAACCTGCAGCGAAGCTATCTGGAGATGGCGAAGTCGAAGGTGAACCCCGGGGAGCCGCAGCGGGTCGGTTCAACGCTGCTCTCGCTGGTCGCCTCGAGCTCAGCCGCGGCCGGGGACGAGCGCGCTCTCCTTCGCGGCGAGCTCCGCACGCTGGACGCCGCCCTGCGCGGCGCGCTCCCCCGCGCCCGAGACCGAACCACGCGCCTCCATCTCGAAGACGCTAGGGAGCAGATCCAGAGGGTGCTGGAGCCGAATAGCTGAACCGAATGATTCATCATTCATCATTGCTCCAAACCAGCGCCACCTTCCCAAACGTATCATTGCTCTCCATCACCTGGTGCGCTTGGCGGATGGCGGAGAAGGGAAGGACGCGGTCGATGACGGGGCGGATACGGGCGGCTTCGAGAAGGGGGAGGGCTCGGTCGGAGAATTCGCGTGCGAGCGCGATCTTTTCCTCGAGGGGTCGGGAGCGGAGAACGGTGCCGATGAGGTGGAGGCGCTTGCGAAGGAGCAGGCCGAGATCCAGCTCGGCTTTGCCGCCGGCGACGGTGCCGACGACGATCACCCGTCCACGCGGGGATAGCACGCGCAGGTTGTCGGCCAGGTAGGCTCCACCGACGAGGTCGAGAACGGCGCTCACTCCACCGCCTCCGGTTTGCTGCAGCAGGAGGCCGGCCCATCCATCGGAGGCGTCGAGCGCGACGTCGAGACCGAGGTCGAGGGCGCGGCGCAGCTTTCCCGGGGTGCGAGAGGTGCCGTAGGTGGTAAGGCCGGCCACCCTCGCCAGCTGGATCGCGGCGGTGCCGACGCCACTACCCACCGCGTGGATCAGCAGCGTCTCGCCGGCCTGCGCATGGAGCTGCCGGAAGAGCGCGTCGTAGGCGGTAAGGAACACCTCGGGCACCGAGCCGGCTTCTTCCCAGGAGAGGCGATCCGGGACGCGAATGGCTTCCCGCTCGTGCACGACGAGGAACTCGGCGTGTCCGCCCCCCGCTACGATCCCCATTACGCGATCGCCCGGCTTCCACAGTGTGGAGCCGGGCCCGAGCGCGTGCACTTCACCGGCGTATTCGAGGCCGGGAATGTCGAGTGGGGCACCCGGCGGCGGCGCGTACCCGCCACGGCGCTGCAGGATGTCCGCGCGATTCAGCGCGGAGGCACGGACGCGGACGCGGATCTGAGCGGGCCCGGGCTCCGGGGTCGGCCTCTCTTCCTCCGCCAGCACCTCCACACCACCCGCCCCGGAGAGGACGATCGCCCTCAAGACGCTCGGCGCTCGATGGCGGCGTCCCCGCCGACCAGGCCCCTGAAGAGCTGGAACAGCGCCGGGTCGAAGAGCGAGCCGGATTCGCGCTCCATCTCGGCCAGGGCATCCTGTGGGGGCCGTGCCGGGCGGTAGCTCCGCGGCGTGGTGAGCGCGTCGTACACTTCGGCGACCGCCACGACGCGGGCGGTGAGCGGGATCTGTTCTCCGCGAAGGCCGTCCGGGTAGCCGCGGCCGTCCCAGCGCTCATGGTGCGCACGCACCATGGGCCCGATCTCCCAGGGGAAATCCAGCTCCTGAATCATGCGGTCGCCGTACTCGGTGTGCGAGCGGATCATAGAGTACTCGGGCCCGCTGAGCCCACCCGGCCGCGTGAGGATCTCGTCCGGCACGTTCGCCATCCCGACGTCGTGGAGAAGCGCGCCCATGCGCAGCGAGGTGAGATCGCGACCGCCGATTCCCACCGCGTCTCCGAGTCGGCATGCGTACTCGGCGACGCGGAGGGAATGGCCGAGGGTGCAGTGGTCCTTCGCGTCTACCGTCTCCGCCCAGCGCCGCGCGGCTTCGAGATAGATCTCCTCCAGCCTGTCGAGACGCCGTTCGATGTCGAGTACCTCACGGGCGGCCTTCAGCTCGGTAAAGAGCCGGTGCGCCCGGTTCAGGCAGCGTACCGCCTCCCGGTCTTTTCCATCCTCCAGCTGGACGAGGGAAAGCTCCCGCTCCACCTCGGCCTCCAGGAGGCGATCGCCACAGAGCCGGGCCAGGCCGAGCGCCAGCGACAGGTGCGTCTTCGCCGTGTCCAGCTTCCCTGTCGCACGGGCAATCGAGCCATAGAACTTGCTCGTTTCGGCGATGCCGGCTTTTGACTCGAGACGGCTGAAGATGTCGAACGCACGGTCGCAGCAGACACGCGCCTCCTCGACCTGGCCGCGCCGCAGGCGGAGCTCCGTCCGATTGATCTCGATCGTCCCCAGAGTATCCCGATCGCCCAGCGCGACGGCCCGCTCGCTCGCCTGCGCGAAGCAATCCTCCGCCGCCGTCCAGGATTCCAGGTCGACGTAGACCATGCCCATGTTGTTCAGCACGCGGGTCGCCGCCAGCGTGTCATCCAGCGCATCGAACCGATCACATGCGGCCTGGTACCGGGTGAGCGCCAGGTGGGTGTCCCCGCGGACGTTCGCGAGCGTGCCCAGGTTCTGCTCGATCATCGCGGCGCGGCGGTCGTCACCCAGCTCTTCGGCGATCTCCCGGGCGCGCGCGTAGAGCGACTCCGCGTGCTCCACCCCGCCCCCGAACTGCTCCACGACCGCCAGACAGTTCAGCGCGGAAGCCATCTGGTCCGTCAGCCCGCTGGCCTCCGCGATGGTGAGGCTGACCGTGAAAGCGTCACGCGCGTGCTCGAAGTCCCCGCGGGCGTAGTGCACGTTGCCGATGCCGCGCAGGATCTCCGCCGCCAGCCGCGCGTCCCCCTCCCTGGCGACGCGCGCCAGAGAGGTCTCGTACTGGACGAGCGCCTTCTCCCAGGCGCCCGCGCTCCGGGCCGCCGTGGCGGAGTCGAGAAACCAGCTGAGCGTCGACGTAGCGGTGGCCATCTCAGTCCATCGCCATGCAATAGCGTGAGAAGTGCTGCAGCTCCGCCGTTATCGTTTGCGTAGCCTGGTCCAGCGTGGTCGGAATCTTCTCCACGCCTCCGTCGTCCCGCAGGTAGAGCAGTACCAGGCGCGACGGGTCGTCGACATTGGTGGCGCGGGCGTACGAGAGCGTCAGGCGGACGGTGTTCCCGTTCTGGAACCCGCCGGACCCGACGTCACGCGATTGACCGAAGGGCTCGACGGTGGTGGCGAGAAGCTCGATCTCGATCCGCCCGTTCGGCAACACGATCATCGAGAAGAGCGTCGGCTCGGAGACGGCGCCGGCAGGTACGGTCAGGGTATGGCCAGACAGCTCGAGCGCGCCGCCCGCGACCCCGATGACCTGGGCGGTGCGCGGCTGCCCCGGAATCGAGCTGACCTCGACCCATGTGTACTGGTCCTGCGGGGAGCCGATCGTCTGGGCGAGGTCCGGACCGTTCGGGGTCTCCGTGACCCCCGAGCTGCCGGGCTCGCAGCTCGTGAGAAGGACGCCGGAGAAGAGCGAACAGATCAGGAGAGATTTCAGCCGCCTCTGCATGACACACCTCGCGGACGGTGTTTCGCCGATCATGCCGGCTCGCGGAGGGGCCGGTGAGCGGTTGCAGAAGGCAAGTTCTGCGCCCGACCCACAACCCCCGCGAGCACGACCTTCTCTAAGCGCTACACCGGGTTAGGCTCGCGTGAAACAACAAAGTGCGAGAGTGGCCAAGTCGCCACCCCCGCACTCTCGTTCCTCGGCCGCAGTTCGTCAGCGTCCCGCGTGGAGTCGCGACTCCGTTTCCGCCGAGCGGCTCGCCGCGGCGGCCAGCACGGGGTGGAAGCGAAGGTTGCCGTCGCTGATCGAGGCGCCTTCCAGCGCTAC
>JAHWJV010000102.1 GCA_019348265.1 Gemmatimonadota bacterium | reverse complement strand
CTGGATGCCGCTGGACGAGGCGCTGGCGCTCGCGGGCTCGCCGGTGGTGCGCGAGGCCCGGACGCTGACCGCGCTGCACATGTCCGCGCGCGCCGCGATCCCGGAGGCGCGGTCGGTCGGCTGGAGCGCCCGAGTGACCCCCAAGAAGCAGCACCCGTTCAACCTGGTTCCCAAGCTGGAAGGGAACCAGCGGGCGGACGCGGTGACGGAGACGCCCGAGGCGATGGTCGATCGTGGCGCGCTACCGCCGGACGCCCTGTTCAACATGGAGCTCAGCGAGCTCGCCTTCCAGGAGCGAGTCCTTGCCCTGGCGGAGGACGAGCGCACGCCGCTGCTGGAGCGCGTTCGCTTTCTGGCGATCCTCGGCTCCAACCTGGACCAGTTCTTCATGACGCGGGCGGCGGGCTTCCACCAGCAGCTGGCCTCCGGGAGCAAGAAGTGCACGCTCGACGGCCTCACTCCCGAGGAGCAGCTCCAGGTTCTCGGCGTGCGCGTACGACAGATCTTCGATCGTACGTACGAGTTCCTCTGGAACGAGCTCGTGCCGCGGCTCCACGACGCGGAGATCGACCTGCTCTCCTGGGAAGAGCTCGAGGAGGCGGACCAGGCGTACCTCACGGCCAACTACGCCGTGCAGCTCGCCGCGGTGCTGACGCCGCTCGCGGCGGACCCCAGCCACCCGTTCCCGCACATCCGGAACCTGCGGCCAGCGCTCGCCGTGATCGTGCGAGTGCCCGAGACCGACACGGAGCACTTCGCGGCGATCGAGCTGCCGGGGGATCTCCCGCGCTTCGTGCCCCTGCCCGGTGGACGCCGGTTCATCCCGCTGGAGCAGGTGATCCGCGCCAGCCTGCCGACGCTGTACAGCGGTCTGGAAGTCGTCTCCGCGCACGTCTTCCGCGTCACCCGAAGCGCAAACTTCAGCATCGACGAGGAGGATGTGAACGACATCCTACAGGCGGTGCAGGAGAAGGTTCTGCGACGGCCGCTCGGGCCTGTGGTTCGGCTCGAGGTGCAGGACACGATGCCAGCGGAGATGCGGGACATGCTGCTGCGCGAGCTCCAGTTCGAGTCCAGCGAACGGATCGCGACGCTGCGGGAGGAGGACGTATACGCGGTGAACCGGCTGGTCGATCTGTACGGCCTCGGCGAGATCGCGGAGCTGCCGTTCGAGGAACTGCACTACCCGCCGATGGAGCGGAGGAAGCCACTGGAGGAGGTCCAGTCGCTCTGGCCGCTGATGCAGGAGCGTGACGTGCTCGTCCAGTTTCCGTACGACTCCTTCGAGCATACGGTCGAGCGTGCGCTGGGTGAAGCCGCCGAAGATCCCGACGTGGTCTCGATCAAGATCACGCTCTACCGCACGAGCAAGACGTCCCTCGTCGTCAAGAATCTCCGCAAGGCGCGGCGGGCGGGGAAGGACGTGGCGGCGCTGGTCGAGCTGAAGGCGAGCTTCGACGAGCAGCGGAACATCGAGTGGGCGCGGGCGTTGGAGACCGCCGGGATCCACGTCGTGTACGGGCCGGCGCACCTGAAGGTACACGCCAAGACGATGTTGATCGTGCGCCGCGAAGGGGACGAGCTGCGGCGGTACATGTACGTCGGGACCGGCAACCTCAACGCCGCGACGGCCGCGGGCTACACGGATCTGGGCCTCTTCACGGCCCACGCCGAGATCGGTGCGGAGCTGCACGACGTGTTCAACGGTTTGACCGGCTATTCCGTTCGCACGACGTACAAGCACCTGCTGGTTGCGCCCTTCAACATGCGCGAGCGCTTCCTGGAGTTCATCGAGCGGGAGGTCGAGCACGCGCGGGCAGGGAGGGAGGGGCACATCGGCGTGAAGATCAACGGACTCACGGATCCGGGCATCATCGCCGCGCTGTACCGCGCCTCGCAGGCGGGTGTGCGGATCGAGATGATCGTGCGCGGTCTCTGCTGCCTCCGCCCCGGGGTGCCGGGGCTGTCCGAGAACATCAGCGTGATCAGCATTCTGGGGCGCTTCCTGGAGCACTCGCGGATCTATCGTTTCAACAACATGGGCGATCCGACGTACCTGATCGGCTCCGCCGATTGGCGGCCGCGCAACCTGAAGCGACGGGTGGAGGTGGTCGCGCCCGTGTACGACGAGGGTCACCAGGCGACGCTCGGCTCGATCCTGGACGAGAACCTCGCGAACCCTGACGCGTGGCACCTTCAGCCCGACGGGACGTATCTGCAGCACACGCCGGACGGCGTGAGGGTCGCCGGCGCGGCGTTCATCGATGGAGGGATGGTAGCGTAGATGAGATGGGTGCGAGGATCTCGTTTGCTGGCCGTCGCGGCGGTAGCGGTGGGGTGCTCGGCGGAAGCGAGCTCGAGCGGCGAGGGGAGTGCCACCTGCCGGGTCGTGGAGCCGTCGAAGACGCTGCCTGCGGATCTGCCGGAGAGCAGCGGGCTCGCGGCGAGCCGGCGTAATCCCGGTGTTCTGTGGACCCACAACGACTCTGGAGATCGCGCCGAGGTATTCGCGGTGGATGCCGCCGGCCGGCTGATGGGTACCTCGGAGATTCCGGGCGCGCGGAACAAGGACTGGGAGGACATCGCCGTCGGTCCCTGCGCCGGTGGCGACTGCCTGTACATCGCGGATACCGGCGACAACGACCGGAAGCGCGACGACGTGGCGATCTACCGCGTCCCGGAGCCCGCGCCGGGGGCACGCACCGGCCCGGCCGAGCGCCTGAGCGTGAGCTACCCCGGCGGGAGTCGCGACATCGAGGCTATGTTCGTCCTCCCGTCCGGAGAGATCTACCTGATCAGCAAGGGCCGCAAGGACACGCAGACGCTTTACCGGTTCCGGCCGGACGGCAGAGCGGAGCGCATCGTGGACCTCGGCTCGGCAACGGAAGATCAGCTGAAGTACATTACCGGCGCGTCCGCGAGCCCGTCGGGCCGGTGGGTGGCGATCCGCGAGTACAAGCTCCTCTCCATCTATCGGACCGCGGACCTCGTGGCGGGAAGGGTGGCTCCCGCGCTCGAGGTCGATCTCACCGAGGTGGGGGAGGCGCAGGGCGAGGGGGTGACGCTGCTCGACAACGGGCGCGTGGTCCTGACCAGCGAAGGCGGGTTCAAGGGCTCGCCAGGGACCATCGCTATCCTCCAGTGCGAGATGCCGTCCGAATAGCCGGCCTCGCGCTGGGCATTACCGGAGCAACCCCCCCGCTCTCCCCCTCGCCGTCGTTCGATAACGGCGGGGCTGACACCCGTGCCTACGCCTCGATCAGCTCCACGCGTGCGGTGCGGAAGTGAAAGACCGCGCCGACCACCTTCAGCTTGCCCTCGCGGTTGAGCGACGCGATTACGGGCGACGCCCTGCGCAGGATCTCCACCTGGTTCCGCACGTTTTCCGCGACCACCGCCTCCACAGGAGGTGATTGCTGCCCTCCCACCCGATCGGCCGCGTCCTTTACGGCCGGGTGAATGTAGGGGAAGAGCGAGCCGATCTGGCCCGGGACCTCGCCCATCTTCATCGTGGCACTCACCGCGCCGCACCCGGTGTGTCCGAGCACCATCACGATCTGCGAGCCGAGCACTCGGGTGCCATACTCCAGGCTTCCGATCACCTCCGCCGTGGCGATGTTTCCCGCCACGCGAGCGACGAACAGGTCTCCGAACCCCTGGTCGAAGAGGATCTCGAGCGGGACCCGCGAGTCCGAGCAGGCCAGGATCGAGGCGAAAGGGGTCTGCTCGACCTCGAGCTCCCGGAGGCGCGCCACGCTCCGCTTGGAGGTCGTCGCGGCGCCATTCGCGAATCGCGCATTCCCCGCCATCAGCGCTTGCAGGGCCTCGTCCGGCGTGCGCACCGGGAGCCGGCCTAGATGCGTTTCCGCGGCCAGCTCACCAGGGAGCAGCGTTGAGCCGGCTGCGCTCACGCCGGCGGCGCTGGCGAGACGGAGCCAGGCTCTACGCGTGATCGCCGGGGCGAGGCTGTTCGGGTTTTCCATCCGCTCCTCCATACAGGTTGTGGGCTCCGGGGTTGCACCCGCGGCTCGTCCCTCGACGGCCCCGCGACCCCGTGCTGGATTCGAGGCTCGTTCGCACGATGCGGGCCTCGACTCACAACGCGTCGCTATCTCCCCGCCTTCAGGTAAGCCAGCAGATGCGCCATGCCGTCGGGGGTGACCTGTGCGTCGAGGCCTTCCGGCATGGCGGACAGGTCGAGAGCGGCCATGGAGGCGATCTGCGCGCGCGGCAGGGTGGTCGGGGGGGAGCCGGCGCGGCGCAGAGTCACCGACGTGGGGGTCTCCGAGGAGATGATGCCGCTGAGGGTGGTGCCGTCGGTCAGCTTCACCTGCCAGAGCTCGAACCCGTCGGCGATGGACTGGTTCGGGTGCAGGATGTCCGTGAGCAGGGAGAAGGGGAGGTGGCTGCTCACCTCGCCGAGGTCGGGGCCAAAGGGGGTTCCACCGGCGCCGCGGTACTGGTGGCAGCTGGAGCAGACCCGGGCGAACACTTCAGCGCCCCGCGCGGGGTCGCCCTGCACCGAGAGAATGGCGCGATAGCGCTCCACGGCGTCGAGTCCGGAGGCGGTGGTGACCGCGAAAATGGCGCGGGCACGCGCCCGCAGCGTCTCGTCCGAAAGCGCGGTGAGCTGGTTGCGGAGGGGGCGGTCGATCTCCGCGGGATCCACTCTCCTGGAGGCAAGCGCCTCGAGCAGAAGAGGCACGCGTGCCGGGTCCCTGGCCAGCGCGCGCGCCGCTTCCAGGCGCACGGCGGGGCTCCACTCCGGCCAATGGCTAAGGAAAGCGGCGGCGTGACGGTCGCCCGGGATGCGGTCCAGCGCGCGCACCGCGGCCAGCTGTACCGCCTCTGGCTCCCCGCGCCCCAGGGCGCTGACGATCAGTGGCTCGTGCTGTCGCCCGCGCATCGCCAGCAGCCGAATCGCGTTCGCCCGAGCCTCCGGATCCGCCGCCCGGTCCACGAATACGCGCTCCGCCTGGCCGGCGATCGCCTGGTCGGCCGCGCCTGCGTCCGGGAGTCCGATCGTCTCCAGGACCCCGAGCGCGGCGCGATTCACGGCCGCGTCGCCATTCGCGAGCAGAAGCGCGGCCAGCCGCTCCCGCACCGGGTTCAGCTCAGCGGCCCGGGCACGCTCGCCGCGCAGCCCGCCGGCGAGCCCCTCCAGAGTCGCCACCCGCCACCAGGAATCGGCCGGAGCCGCGGCCATTGCGACCATCTCGGCGGTTCTCCGGATCTCTCCCATATCGCCCGTCCCGCCGATCGTCGCGCCGATGCGACTCAGCAGCGTCCTCCGCCCTGGAGTGTCGCCGCCGGCTAGCCGCTCGAGCGCCTCCTGCAGCAGCTCCGCCCCACGCCACCGCGACGCGGAGAGCGCTGCAACCTGCATCCAGCCATCCTCCACATTGGCGAAGAGCAGCCGGGATCTCACCCCCTCGGCCGCGTCGCCCCCCAGCTCGCCGAGGGTCAGCAGCAGCTGCAAGCGCACCCGGGCGTCGGGCTCCGTCTCCATCGCCAGCAAGGCCGGCGCGAGCCCCGGCTCCCGGCGCAGGTGCAGCTCGGCGAGCCGAATCGCGTTCTCTCGCACTCCCGGATGGCTGTCGCGGAGCGCGGCTGCGATCGCGGAGCGATCCAGGCGCCCGAGGCCTTCCAGCGTCCACAGCGCGTGAACCCTGCCGGCTGGCGAAGCGCTCCGTGTCGCCAGTGCAGTCAGCGGGCGGACGGCGGCGGCCGGCTTGCGGTCGACGAGCAGGCGCTGCGCGTGGCGCCTCCACCAGACGTTCGGGTGCTCCAGCGCCTGGACCAGCTGGGGCGCCGTCGCGTCGCCCAGGCGGAGCTTCCCGATCCAGCCGGCGCGTGGAGTCCCGGTGGGAGTGATCCGGTAGATCCGACCCCGATCCTGGCCCGAGTACAGCTCGCCCGCGCCGGCGGTCGCGTCGTCCATCCACTCCGGGTGCTCGAGGATGCGCCGGTAGTAGTCGATGACGTAGAGGGCTCCGTCGGGCCCTACATAGAAGTTGACCGGCCGGAACCACGCGTCCGTGGAGGCGAGGAACTCCTTCCCCTCGAAAAGGCGGCTGGCGCGGAAGGTCGAACCGTGCGGGCGAACGGTGTCTACGTGAACCAGGTTGTGCGCCGCCTCGGCTACGAACGCGGCATCCCGGTACTCCGCAGGGAACAGGTCGGCGAGATACCAGGTGAGGCCGGAGGCCGATGTCATCACGCCCACATCAGTGAGCAGCTGGAATTCCGGCTGTCGGGTGATGGGGAAGACCTGGGCCGGCAGACGGTACCCGGGAGTCTGCTCCGTGATGCTCGGCACCGCGAGCGCCGGATTCCGCGCCAGATATCGCGCCGCGATCACTTCCTGGTAGATCGGCCGCGCGTTGCTCACCAGGAAGTGATTGCCCCACGCATCGAACGTCTGACCGAACTGGCTCCGGGCGGACAGCATCTCCAGCTGGTGCCCGTCGGGGCGGAAGCGCACGTTCCGGCCGGCCGCGTCCGGCGGCAGGCGCGGCCCGGCCGGGCGGGCCGGGAAATGGACGTCCCGACCGGGGTCGCCGAACTGATCCGCGAAGCGGGTGGTGCGCACCGGGCCTTCGTTGGCGAGGTAGATCCAATTGTCCAGCCCGTAGATGGGCGCGCTGGTGTTGTGCTGTGGGTTGGAGAGGGCGAATCCGGTGAGCACCGCGTCTTTCACGTCCGCGCGTCCGTCGCCGTCCGTGTCCTCCAGGTACCAGACCTCCGGGGAGTCCGTCACCAGGACGCCCTTTTTCCAGCGCATGACGCCGGTCGGGAGACGCAGCCCCTCGGCGAAGACGGTGCTGCCGTCCGCCCGGCCGTCCCCATCGCTGTCGGACAGGAGCAGGACCCGGCCGGACCCGCTGGTGTCGAGCGGGTATCCCGGCATCTCGACCACGTAGATGCGCCCGTACTCGTCGACTTCCATCGCTACGGGGTCGGCCAGGAGCGGCTCGGCGGCAACGAGCTCGATCTGGAACCCGTCGGCCAGGCGGAAGGTCTTCAGCGCGTCCTCCGGTGAGTACGGCGGACCTCCCTGGGTGCGGAGGAGCATCCCCGCCAGGGGAAGGAGCACGAGCGGAGCACCGAGCGAGACGACGCGCGCGCTCCGTCGCCGGGCAGGAATTCTCATGGCGGTCCTGGCTGTGTGACGCGGGCGGGAAAGGCGCGGAGGAGAGTCCGCCCCCGCAGTGAAAGTTGAGACGCGCGGCGGGGCGCGGCAAGCCTTCTCGGAGTTGCCCGCATGGGGGTTCGATGCTATCCTCCACGCCGACCTGGACCGGAACGCTGAGAAGCGCGCCCCCGCGGTCGTCCCCCTTCCGCTTCGGCGGGACCGGGATGCCGCGGGCCCGTCTATGTACTGGATTTAGACTTTTTTACGACGAATTCATGCACCCGATTGTTTATCTCGTTCCCGCGCTGGGAGTTCTGGCGCTGCTCTATACTGCGGTGAGGTCCGCCTGGGTCACCAGGCAAAGTGACGGCGACGACACCATGCGCGGGATCGCGGGCCACATCGCCGAGGGGGCGCTCGCGTTCCTCAAGGCGGAGTACCGGATCCTCGCCATCTTCGCCGTTCTCGCGTCCATCGCGCTGTACCTCCTCGGCAGCACGGACGAGCGCTCGCACCCGCTGATCGTCGTCGCCTTTCTGATCGGTGCCTTCTTCTCGGCCCTGGCGGGGTTCATCGGGATGAGGATCGCGACCAAGGCGAACGTGCGGACGGCGCACGCGGCGCGGACCAGCCTGTCCCGCGCGCTCACGGTCTCGTTCGCCGGCGGGTCCGTGATGGGGATGGGCGTCGCTGGGCTCGCGGTTCTTGGACTCGGCTCCCTCTTCATCGTCTTCTACGGTCTTTTCGTCGACGGAGCCTCCGCCAACGGGCCGGAGATGGAGCGCGCGCTGGAGGTGCTAACCGGCTTCTCGCTGGGCGCCGAGAGCATCGCGCTCTTTGCCCGCGTCGGCGGCGGGATCTACACCAAAGCGGCCGACGTCGGCGCCGACCTGGTGGGCAAGGTGGAGGTCGGGATCCCGGAGGACGATCCACGCAACCCGGCGACGATCGCGGACAACGTCGGCGACAACGTCGGCGACGTGGCGGGGATGGGCGCAGACCTGTTCGGCTCGTACGTCGCCACCATCCTCGCGACCATGGTGCTCGGGCGCGAAGTGGCGACCACCAACGACGCTTTCGGCGGGCTCTCCCCGATCCTGCTGCCGATGGTCATCGCCGGCATCGGCATCGTCTTCTCGCTCGTGGGAATCCTGATGATCCGGGTAGGTGAGGACGGGGGGGTGAAGCAGGTCCAGAGCGCCCTCAACATAGGGAACTGGGTCTCGGTGATCCTTACGGCTGTCGCCTCCTTCTTCCTGATTCGCTGGATGCTGCCGGCGGGGCAGATGAGCATGGGCCGTCCGGGCTCGGAGAGCTTCAGCTCGATGGACGTGTTCTGGGCGGTGGTGATCGGTCTGGTCGTGGGCGCGTTGATGAGCCTGATCACGGAGTACTACACCGCCATGGGGCGCCGGCCGGTGCTGGCGATCGTGAAGGGGTCGGCGACCGGACACGCGACCAACGTGATCAGCGGGCTCGCCGTCGGGATGGAGTCGACCGCGCTGCCAATCATGGTGCTCGCCGGCGGGATCATCCTCTCCTACGAGGCCGCGGGGCTGTACGGCGTGGCGATCGCGGCGGCAGGGATGATGGCGACGACCGCCATGCAGCTGGCGATCGACGCCTTCGGTCCCATCGCCGACAACGCGGGCGGGATCGCGGAGATGAGCGGGCTCCCGAAGGAGGTTCGCCAGCGCACGGACATTCTGGACGCGGTGGGCAACACCACCGCCGCGACCGGCAAGGGGTTCGCCATCGCCTCCGCCGCGCTCACCTCGCTCGCCCTCTTCGCCGCCTTCATGGGGATCGCGCACATCGACGCGATCGACATCTCCAACGCGACCGTGCTCGGCGGGCTGTTCGTCGGCGCCATGATCCCCTTCATCTTCTCCTCGCTCGCGATCAATGCGGTCGGGGAGGCGGCGATGGCGATGGTGCAGGAGGTCCGTCGGCAATTCCGCGAGATCCCCGGCATCATGGAAGGGACCGGGACGCCGCAGTACGACCGCTGCGTGGCAATCTCCACGGAGGCGGCGATTCGGCAGATGGCCGCTCCCGGCGCGCTGGCTCTGCTCTCCCCGGTCGTCGTGGGCTTCATCTTCGGCCCGGAGGTGCTCGGCGGTCTCCTGGCAGGGACCACGATCTCCGGCGTCCTGATGGCGATGTTCCAGTCGAACGCCGGCGGTGCCTGGGACAACGCCAAGAAGTCGTTCGAGTCGGGGGTAGAGGTGGATGGGAAGGTCGTCTTCAAGGGGTCCGACGCACACAAGGCCGCGGTGACGGGAGACACGGTAGGCGATCCGTTCAAGGACACCTCCGGCCCGTCGATGAACATCCTGATCAAGCTGATGTCGA
>JAHWJV010000101.1 GCA_019348265.1 Gemmatimonadota bacterium | reverse complement strand
CATCGGCCAGGCGAGCACCGACGCCGAGGGCCTGGCGGTCGCGCACCTGCCGTTCGGCCGGGACACGCGGATCCGCTCCACCTTCTCCGGCAGCCCGACGGCGATGGAGCACACCAGCCCCGAGGCGGTCGTCCGCTACGTCACGGCCTCGCTCGGCCAGCTCGCGGTGCAGATCGCTGCGACGCAGGCCGGCAAGCCGTACCAGTACGGCTCGACCGGTCCGCACAGCTTCGACTGCTCCGGCTTCGTCACCTACGTCTACAAGACCCGCCTCGGCAAGAGCGTGCCGCGGACCAGCGCCGCGCAGGCCGCCGCCCTGCGCGCCGCCGTCAGCATGGGCAGCGGCTACGGCACGACGCCGAACGGCACGCCCGTCCGCGGCACCGTGGACATCGCCAACGCCAAGGACGTGTACGTCGGACCCGCCGCCGTCTGCCCGGTCGGTCCCGCGCACAGCTTCACCGACACCTGGCACGCCCCCCGCTCCGGCGGTCGCAAGCACCAGGGCACCGACATCTTCGCGCCGCACGGCGCCCCGGCCTACGCGGTCGTCGACGGCGTCATCGACAAGGTCGGCAACGGCGGCCTCGGCGGCATCACGCTGTTCCAGACCACGACGGGCGCGGCGCTCGCGCAGGTGCGCGGTGATGATGAGCAGGACGGTGTTGCCCGGCACGTCGTCCAGGCCCTCGCCAGCGGTGAGAAGCTCTACGTCGAAGCCCGCAGCCTCGAACCCGCCGCGCAGTCGCACGGCGGGTTCGAGGTCTTCCGTGGTGATTACGACGATGTCACTCACCGCCGTTCTCCATCCGCCGCTGCTTCACGAGCGAACCGTACCCAGGGTGTAAAAGGGCGGGCGGACCACCTCTGCCGGGACCGGCTGGCCTCGAATCACCACTTCTATGCGGGATCCGGGTTTTGCCGAGTCCACCGGGAGATACGCCATCCCCACGCCTAGACCGAGCGTGGGGCTGAGCACTCCGCTGGCGACCTCGCCGGCCGATTGCCCATGCACCTGGATGGGATAGCCGTGGCGGGGGAAGCCGCGCTCCAGCAGGCGAAAGCCGGCCAGCTTTTCGGTAATGCCCTTCTCGCGCTGGGCGACGAGCGCCTCGCGGCCTACGAAGTCGCCCTTGTCTATCTTGACGATCCAGCCGAGACCGGCCTCGAGCGGGGTGCGGGTGTCGTCGAGGTCGTTCCCGTAGAGGGCGTAGCCCATCTCAAGGCGGAGCGAGTCGCGCGCGCCCAGCCCGGCGGGAATCAGCCCGTCGGCACCCCCGACGTCCAGAAGGCGCCGCCAGATCGGGGCGGCATCCTCGTTCTGCAGGTACAGCTCGAAGCCGTCCTCGCCGGTGTAGCCGGTGCGGCTGATGATGGCGCGGCGTTCGTCGACCAGCCCCTCGGCGAAGTGATAGTAGCGGATCGCGTCGAGATCGACCCGGGTAAGGCGGCGCAGGATCTCCTCAGAGCGCGGCCCCTGCAGCGCGAGCAGGGAGAACCGATCGGAGACATCCCGGAGCTGCACACCGAACCGGTCGGCGAACTGATCGATCCAGGCGAAGTCCTTCTCGCGATTGGATGCGTTGACGACGAGCATGTACCAGTCCGCGAAGCGGTACACCAGCAGGTCGTCGAGCATGGTCCCCTCGTGACCCAGCAGCGTCGAGTACTGGGCCTGCCCGACGGCGAGCCTGGACACGTCGTTCGTGGTCACGTACTGGATGAAATCGAGCGCGCTGTCGCCGCGCACCTCGAACTCGCCCATATGCGAGACGTCGAAAAGGCCCGCGGCCTCGCGGACCGCGCGGTGCTCCGCCGTGATGCCGCTCGGATACTGCACGGGCATCTCATAGCCCGCGAACGGTACCAGCTTCGCCTTCAAGGCAGCGTGCTCGCCGTGCAGCGGTGTGCGCAGCAGGGTGCTCTCACTCATCGTGCCAATCCTTCTTCGCTCATCAGTACGGTCATGACGGCCTTCTGAGCATGCAATCGGTTCTCCGCCTGGTCGAACACGCGGGACTGCGGCCCCTCCAGCACCTCGTCGGTCACCTCTTCGCCGCGGTGCGCCGGGAGGCAATGCAGAAAGATGGCGCGGCGGCTCGCGCGCCTCAACAACGCATCATCGACGCGATACCTCTGGAATACGGAAGCGCGCTCGACAGCCTCCTCTTCCTGGCCCATGGACGCCCAGACGTCGGTGTTCACCACGTCGGCCCCGGCCACGGCCTCGCGCGGGTCGTGGGTGGTGATGATGTTGCCGCCGCCGCGGGCGCGCTCCAGGATCTCGGCGTTGGGCTCGTAGCCGGCGGGGTAGGCCAGGCGCAGCTCGAAACCCAGCATGTATGCCGCGTTGAGCCACGAGTTCGCCATGTTGTTGCCGTCGCCCACCCAGGCCACCTTCACGCCGCCCAGGTCCGGGCCGAAGTTCTCGATGATGGTCTGCAGGTCGGCCATGATCTGGCAGGGATGCAGCAGATCCGTGAGTCCGTTGATCACGGGGATGGTAGCAAATCGCGCGAGCTCCTCCACCTCCTCGTGCGAGTAGGTCCGGATCATGATCCCATCGACGTAGCGGGAGAGCACCCGGGCGGTATCGCGGATGGGCTCCCCACGCCCGAGCTGGATATCGCGGGCGGACAGGAACAGAGCGTGACCCCCGAGCTCGAAGGCCCCGACCTCGAACGAGACGCGAGTACGGGTGGAGCTCTTCGCGAAGATCATCCCGAGCGTCTTACCCGCGAGCGGCTTGGTTCCGGCGACTCCTGAGCGCAGCGTTTCGGCGACGTCCAGCGTGCTCAGGATCTCGTCCCGCGAGAAGTCGGTAATCGAAAGGAAATCGCGCTTGGCGGGTCGATCGGCCATGAGACCGGAACATGAGAGCGGGTGGCATGGTACGACTCGGATCAATCCGGGCCAAAAGATAGCACGCGCGGAAGTGACAGACCACCCGCCGAATTCGTCGGGGCCTGGCGACCTTGCCCTTTCCTCAAATCGAAAGTTCGTGGAGTGATGCGCGTCCTGATTCTCCTGATCGTGGCGAGCGCCGGGTGCGTGGCGCCCTCCCCAGCGCCGACTCCCTCCGCGGCCGCCGCGGCTGCAACGGCGGGGGATAGCGTGGCGGGAACGTTGCGCGTAGTGGGCTCCGCGCCGGTGAACGTGCGGCTGGTGATCCAGGGCGCGGGCGGAAGCAGCAACGTCGGCGGTGCGCTCACGGGAGAGCTGCGCCGCCTGGCGGGCGCGGAGGTCACGCTGCTGGGCCGCCGCCAGGGAGCGGACTTCGTCCCCACCGACTATCGCGTTCGTGCCATCGACGGCCGGCCGGTGACGTTGGGTACCGTGGAGGGCCGTGATGGCGACTATCTGCGGCTTCGCACCATGAGCGGAGAGCTGGTTTACCTGGTGGCATCACCCGGCGAGATCCGGTCCGGACAGAAGATCTGGGTGCAGGGACCGCAGGGCGTCATCGTTCAATCGTTCGGCACCGTACGCCCTTGATAGTCATGACCATGCATTTCTCCACCCGTCCCGCCCTGTGCCTCGCCGTTCTGCTCCTGCTGGGCGGTGCCGCCGCGTGCCGGGACAATGGAACGAACCCTGACGACCGCCGCGTGACGCTGGAGATCCGCCGCAACGCGGTGTCTTCCGAGGAAGAGACGATCGCGGTCGGTGCGACGCTGCAGCTGAGCACGCACGTCGAAAAAGCGACGGGCACCGCGGTAACCCCGCAGCCGGTCGCCAAGTGGAGCAGCGACGCGCCATCCGTCGCCAGCGTCGACTCGGCCGGGCTGGTTACCGGCCTTCAGGTCGGCTCGGCGCGGATCGTCGCAACGACGGGCGGGACGTCCGACACGGTGCGGATCAACGTCGCCACGCCGGTTCCGAGCGCGATCTCCTGCGCGAATGCGGCGAACCCGATCCGGCTGTCCGTCGGCCAGATATTCACTACCACGGCGGATCAGGCCGTGACGCTCTGCGTCGCTTCGGACGTGCTGTCGGAGTACGCGCTGATCCCATTCAACGCGTCGGATGCAACGGGCGCTCGGCTCAACGCGAGCTTTACCGCGCTCGACGCGCGGCTCGCTTTCGGCCCGCCGTCGCCGGCCCGCGTTCCGCAGATCGCCTCGCCCGATCTCCCCGCGCGCGACGTCGTCTTCCATGAGCGGCTCCGAGAGCGGTCGGCCCGCTACTTGGAGCCGAGGCTTCGCGTCGGGCTCGAGCTGCGGCCATCGGCGCCGGCGTTGGCGGCCGTGCCGAAAGTCGGAGACCTGCTGGCGCTGAACGCTTCGATCCGGGGGACCGGGTGCGACAGCACCAATGCTCGTTCCGGGCGGGTGGTGGCGATCACCTCGAAGGCGATCATCGTCGCTGATACGGCGAACCCGCGCACCCCCAACCCGGGGGACGTGCTCACGGACGAGGACTACCGGTTCTTCGGCGAGGCCTTCGATACGCTGGTCTGGCGGGTAAACACCCAGAACTTCGGGGAGCCGACCGACATCGACAAGAACAGCCGGGTGATCATCTTCTTCACGCGGGCCGTGAACGAGCTCACCAGCGGCACCTCCGACTCGTACGTGGCCGGGTTCTTCTACAACCGCGATCTCTTCCCCAGGAGCGGCAAGAACGCCTGCGCCGGAAGCAACGTCGGCGAAATGTTCTACATGATGGTGCCGGATCCCGCCGGAACGATCAATGGCAACCGGCGCTCGCGCACCTTCGTTCGGAACGCGTCGGTGGGGGTGATCGCGCACGAGTTCCAGCACCTGATCAACGACTCACGCCGGCTCTATGTCAGCAAGGCTCCGGTCTGGGAGGAGACCTGGCTCAACGAGGGGCTGAGCCACATCGCGGAGGAGCTCACCTTCTTCGCGGCCGCCGGGGTCGGGCCGGGGCAGAATCTCGGGGCTGACATCTTCCGGGACCAGCGGACAACCGACGCGTACAACCGCTACAATTCCGACAACGTCAGGCGGCTGATCTCGTTCCTGGAGGCGCCCGAGCGCGCGTCTCTACTGGGGGACGACGACCTCTCGACGCGTGGCTCGGTATGGTCGTTCCTGCGCTACGCAGCGGACCGGATGCCCGGCAACGACGCCGGGATCTGGACCGCGCTGGTGAATTCGCGCACGCAGGGGCTGGCGAACCTCGCCGCGGTGCTCGCGGTGAACCCGAGGGACTGGATGCGGGACTGGCACGTGTCGATTTATGCGGACGACGCCGGATTCCAGGTCGACCCGCAATATCAGCAGCCGAGCTGGAACTTCCGCAGCCTCATCCCCGGAATTCGCGGATCGCTGGGTACGCCTCTCTATGGGCGATACCCGCTGAACACGGTGCAGCTCGCCGGCGCGCGTCAACAGCGATCACTCCAGGGCGGCGGCGGGGCCTACTACCGCTTCGGGTCTGAAGCCGGGCGCACGGTAGCGCTGAGGACGACGGTCGGAGGGCTGCCGGCGCCTTCGCGCCTCCGTCTCGCGCTGGTCCGGACGAAGTAGGTTAGCGGCGCGGCGGTCTCGCCGCGATCACCACCTCGGTCACCGCCGCGCAGTGAGGGCACTGAGAGTGTGCCCCCTCGCTCCATCTGCCGCAGCCATGGCAGAGGGAGACGAGGGGGCCTTCGACTTCCGAGGCTTCGGGGAGCAGGAACGCGGTCCCGTCCTCCGCGGCGACGCGGAGCGAAGGGCCGACGTAGAAGTGGGCCAGGAGGTCGCGTACGTCGACCTCACCGGCGATGAGGACGCGATCCTCGCGGGTAACGGCGGTGCGGTTCCGGAAGAGCGAGCGCTCCGCCGTCCACACGCGCTCCACCCCGTCCTCCGGCGCCATCGTGAGCGTGAGGCCGCGTGATTCCAGCGCGAACGCGACGCTCAGGCGCCGGCGCAGACGGTCCGCGGCCTCCCTCACGGCGTGGTCGGGTGCGAGCTGCCGCCGATTGGCCGGGTGGACGGAGGGGTCGCAGAAGACCGCCGCACGCGCGTGCGCCCAGAGGGGCGTGCGGAGACGGCCTACATCCGTCTCGATCATCGCGGTGAGGTCGTATTCCCGGCCGAGGGTCCCCGCCTCGATGACCACGTCCGTCACGGCCTCATAGTCGTCGAGCTCCGCGCGGAGAGCCTCCGCAAGAAGGGCACGGTGCTCCGCGAAGGTAAGCGCGCACCAGCCTTCCGAGTCGAACACGCCCGGCTCTGCCATGGCCTTGCCTGAAAGGTGATGTCGAACCGGCGAAGCCGGTCGGCGACCGGAGGTCGCGGCCGACTACGACGCGGTCAGCCGTTCACGCAAGCGACGCGCGGCGGTGGTTCCCGCGGTGACGGCGCCCTCGACCGACGGCGTGTAGAGATAGTCGCCCGCCAGCACCACTCGCTCGTTCTTCTCTACTCCGCCCTGCCGGAAAGTCCCGAGGTGAGCGAGGTAGCCGGGGTAGACGATGGGGTTGCCGGCCGGCCACCTGTACACCCGCGCCCGCGTGATGTGACTTTCCAGCCCGGGAAAGGCACGGCGGACGTCCGGCAGGATGGCATCCAAGATGGTGCGTCCGTCCGCGCCGAGCAGACCGGGAGCGACGTCGGGGCGGACGAAGGTGACCAGCGCGCCCCTGCCCTCCGGGACCAGATCGACGCCCTTGTTCTCCTGGACGCAGATCGCCGCGACCGCGCTCGCCTCGTCCTTGGGAAAGGAAAGCCCGAAGTACCGAACCCCGGCGGGCCGGTCGAGGAGCAGACCCACGGTGAGCGCGGGACGAGTGCGTACGCCATCCAGCCAACCGGCGAGCGCCGGGTGCGAGGCGCGCAGCAGCTCGCGCGCGGGCGGCGCCTGCGTGGCTACGACGACGCCGTCGAAGCGCTCGCTCGCACCCGCGACCGAGAGCGTCGTGCCGCCGCTACTCGTCTCCAGGGCATCGACTCGCGTGCCAAGTCGCACCTCGCCGCCGCCAGCGCGCACGCGCTCCGCGAGCACCTCGCAGAGCGTCGCCGCCCCGCCCTGGAGCGCGAACACCGCGACATCGACGCCGTAACGCGCCAGGACGTGGTACAGCCCCGCACCCGTCTCTTCGGGCAGCGCTCCGTAGTACCCGGTCAGCTGCGGGTACACCAGGTAGTCGATGAACTCCGAACCCATCTCCCGCTCGCCCCAGCTCGCGATCGATTCGCCGTCCAGGCCGGCGGCCGCCGCCCGCTCCGGCGCGTGCAGGTCCAGATCGGCGCCGTGGCGGGTCAGGAACGGGAGATACGTGGCCCCGAGACGCAGCTTCGTCTTCAGGGGAAGACCGCCCGAGGCGAGCATGCTGCTCACCGACCCGTAGACCACCTCGTGCATGCGTCCGTTGCGCCAGAGCGCATCCCGCCCCGGCGAACGCACCAGCCGATCGCGGATGCCCAGCTCGTCCACCAGGGCCAGGAAGCGCGTATACATCGACCCGAAGAGCTGCGCGCTCGCGTCTATCTGGTAGCCGTCCAGCCGGTCGGTTCGCGTCTTTCCTCCGACCCAGGGATCGGCCTCGAACACTACGACGTTCACGCCCTCGCGCAGCAGCTCGCGCGCGGCCGTCAGGCCGGCCGGTCCGGCGCCGATGATCGCAACCCTCACTGAGTTCGACATGCCGGGCCGGCCGTGCAAGCAACGCGCCCAGCTCAACGACGAAAAGCGGCCGGTCACGAGGTGAACGGCCGTTCTGCCTGCTTCCATTCGTCGGCTACGCCGCGCTCAGCTCGCCGTCAGACGGAAGCAACTCGAGCTTCTCGAATTTCACGAAGGTTCCGAACCTCCCGCACCTGCCGGGGTTCGCTCGAGGGCGCGTCAGGCGTAGGAAGCACCGACACCTTCGGTTCGGAACCAGCCTGGCGGGCAGCGCTCGCGCGGCGAAGCTCTTCGCGGTAGGCAGTGGCCCACGCGCGGAACCCCGGGAGCTTGAGCCGGCGAAAGAGAGTACGGTCGACCTCCTCCAGCAGAAGGAGCTCGGTCAACTGGTACTGGCCCTTCCGATTCATCTGCAGCTCGGCGACGACTTCGTCGGCGATGTTCAGGAGCTCGGAGCGGGGAACGGAGTCCTTGAACTCCTCGAGCTGCTCCTCGACCCATTCCAGATACAGACTACGCAGAGAGGCTGAAGAGGGAAGCTGCGTCACTAGCGAACCGTCTCAGGGGATGCTTCGGGGGGAACGGTGCGGAAAAACTAATGGTGATGCGGCTCGGGAGCAAGAGCGATGGTCAGCGAGAGCCGGCAGGCCGGGCAGAACTCGGCGTCCTTGCGGTCCACATCGGTGGGCAGAGCGGCCCGGACCATCACACAACCGGGCTGCTCGCAGTGGGCCAGCCCGGCGAGGTGCCCCAGCTCGTGGAGCGACTCGGTGAGGACGCGGGAGCGGATGATGTCGGCGGGCTCATCGGAATCGGCGGCGTGGAGCCGCGCGAGGCTGACCACTGCCCAGGAGCCGCCGAGTGCCGCCTCGCCGAAGACGAACTGACGGCCTGGAGCGCACAGGTCTGCCGCGGTGATCGCGAGCGTCCACTCCTCGTCGGCCCGACCGCCGGAGCGCTCGATCAGCGCGTCGACGATCAGGTTGGACGAGCACTGGCCGAGCGAATGGTCGATCCAGGCGCGGTCGAGCGGGAGCGGCGAGTCCTGTACGGGAAGGAAGCCGGCACAGGCGGCGAGCGCAGACCCGAGCCAGCTCACCAGCGAAAGATCCTCCGCCTGAAGGGCGAGCGGCAGGAGGTGCAGGGTGCGCCGCTCGAAAGGCGTGGTCGCGCCGGCGCTCACTCGGAGAGCCCGTAGCGCAGGAGCTTGCGGTAGAGCGTCGAGCGCCCGATGCCGAGGCGGCGCGCGACTTCGGTCATGCGGCCGCGATAATGGCCGATGGCGAGGCGGATCACGTCCGCTTCGATCTCTTCCAGCGGACGCAAATTGCCGTCGGAAGAATAAAGCGTGATTCCGGGGCCGTTCGACAAAGCCGCGGTGTTGGAGGCGCCGGTGAGCCGCTTGGCGTGATAATCGTCGGCGCGCTTGGTGTGCGTCGATTCCTCGGCGATGTGCGGGAAATCGGCAGCTGAGAGGGCATTGCCCTCGCAAAGGACTGCCGCGCGGAAGAGCGCGTTCTGGAGCTGGCGAACGTTGCCCGGCCAGCCATAGGACATCAGAACGGCAAGCGCATCGTCGGTGATGCTGAGGTGGCGCATGCCGGGCTGCTCGGAGATGCGGGCAAGCAGGTGGCGGGCGAGCGGCGGGATATCGCTTGCGCGGTCGCGGAGCGGCGGGATCGCGCAATGAACCACGTTGAGCCGGTAATAGAGGTCCTCGCGAAAGCGGCCATGCGCGACTTCCTCGGCCAGGCGCCGGTTGGTCGCGGCGATGATGCGGACATCCACCATGTGGACGTTGCGGCCGCCGACGCGCTGGATTTCGCCCGTTTCAAGCGCGCGGAGCAGCTTCACCTGGGTTTCCAGCGGCAGTTCGCCCACTTCGTCGAGGAACAGGGTCGAGCCGTCCGCATCCTCGAATCGCCCG
>JAHWJV010000100.1 GCA_019348265.1 Gemmatimonadota bacterium | reverse complement strand
TCTCCGCACTCACCGTTCTCTGGGCACTGATCATCGGAACCGGCGGGATCCTCCTCGTCGCGCTCTGGACGCTCACGGACCATCAGGTCGCGCATCGGAACGAGAACCTCTTCCACTTCGATCCGCTGACGCTCGGCCTGATCCTCCTGCTGCCGGCGGCAGCTTACGGCGCACGGTGGGCACGGCGCCCCGCTTTTCTTCTCGCCGGCGCCGTAGCCGCTCTCTCGCTGCTCGGCTTCCTCCTCCAGCCCCTGCCCGGTCTCGACCAGTCGAACGGAGAGATCATCGCGCTGATCCTCCCCGTGCACGTAGCGCTCGCCTGGGCGGCTTACTGGATAGGGAACAGCGATCGGGGAACAGGGAACAGGGAACGGATAGCGAAGAGGGAAGAGGGAAGGGGGAAGAGCCTGCCCGACGCGAGAAAACCGGCGTAGCGTTCCGATTCGCCGATTCGCCGATTCGCCGATTCGCCGATTCGCCGATTCGCCGATTCGCCGATTCGCCGATTCGCCGATTCGCCGATTCCCGCTGTTCCCTGATCCCTCTTCCCTGTTCCCTCTTCCCTATATGGAAGTCCAGATCTTCGGGACGAAGAAGTGCAAGGACACGCAGAAGGCGCTGCGCTTCTTCAAAGAGAGGCGCATCACGGTGCATTCCGTGGATCTGAACGAGCGCGCGGCGTCGCTGGGGGAGCTCCGCCGCTTCGAGCAGAAGTTCGGCGCGGAAGCGTTGATGGATCGGGAGGGGAAGCGATTCCGGGAGCGGGGGATGCACGTCGCCCACTATCCGCGTGCCGCCTCGCTCAATTTGCTGGTGGACGACCCTCTTCTGCTGAAGACGCCGCTGGTCCGCAACGGCAACCTGCTGACGGTCGGTCTCGCGGAGGCCACCTGGCGCGAATGGACCAGATGAAACGAGTTCAACGTGCAAAGTTGAAGGAAGAGCAGGGGCCACTTTGAGCTTTTTGCTTTGAGCTTTGAACTCCGGATCCCGAAGCTGAATGCGCATCATAGCGGGCAAATGGGCCGGCCGGCATCTGACATCACCCCCGGACCGTCGCGTGCGGCCCACGGCGGAAACGGTACGGGATGCGTGGCTGCGGCTGCTCGAGCCCTGGCTCGCCAACGCGCGGGTGCTGGACCTCTTCGCGGGCACGGGTGCCCTGGGACTGGAGGCGCTCTCCCGCGGCGCACGCTACGCGGACTTCGTCGAGTTCCGGCCCGCGAGCCTGCACGCGCTGAAGGCGAACATCGCCGCGCTGCACGTGCGCGAGAAGACTCGCATCTTCAAAAAGGACGCGATCCCCTTCGCCGCTGCCATCGAGCCGGGCCGGTACCAGATCGCCTTCGCCGACCCCCCGTATGGCTCGCGGATGCTCGACCGCATCATCGACATATGGCAGGCACAGCCCTTCTCCACCGTCCTCACGGTGGAGCACGCCTCCGACCACATCCTGCCAGCCGGGGGCAAGAGGCACCTGTTCGAGATGACGGCGGTTACGATATACCAGACGGAATCCTGAAATTAAATACCATGCTCCTCGTCCGTCCCGCCGCCGCCCCCGACCTTCCCCGCTTCCTCGACCTGGTGGATGCGCTGGCGGATTACGAGCGGCTGGAGCGGCCTACGGCCGAGGCGCGGGAGAGGCTGGCGAGGGACGGGTTCGGGGATCGCCCGCTCTTCCAGGCGTACCTGGCCGAGGACGATGCGGCCGCGGTGGGGTATGCGATCGCCTTCTTCACCTACTCCTCCTTCCTCGCTCAGCCGACGCTCTACCTCGAGGACCTGTTCGTGCTCCCGGAAGCACGCGGCCGCGGGGCGGGGAAGGCGCTCTTCACTCATCTGGCGCGCGAGGCGGTCGCGCGCGGTTGTGGAAGAATGGAGTGGGTGGTGCTCGATTGGAACCAGCTCGCGATCGACTTCTACGAGCGGCTCGGCGCCCGGCGGCTCACCGAGTGGTACACCTATCGGCTTACCCGTGAGGAGCTGGAGACGATGGCGCGAGGCCGAGGTTCCGGCGAATGAGCGGGCGCGGCGCGCTGAGCCAGGTCATTCCACCCGAGGCGCTGGGGCTGCTGAGCGAGCGGGACCCGGTGCTCGGCGGGGTGATCGACCGCGTCGGAGCGTTCGAGCCCTCACACGAGCCGGACCTCTGGTGGTCGCTGGTGGACGCCATCATCAGCCAGCAGCTCTCGGTGAAGGCCGCCGCCACGATCGCCGCGCGCGTGGCGGCCCTCGGGTTGGACGGGCAGCGACCCACACCGGAGGCGGTTCTCGAGATCTCCGACGAGACGTTCCGCGCCTGCGGCCTCTCGCGGGCCAAGACGCTCTACGTCAAGGATCTCGCCGCGAAGTGGCTCGATGATACGCTCGAGCCGCACCGCCTCCACTCCCTGTCCGACGACGGTGTGGTCGAGCACCTGGTTCGCGTGAAGGGGATCGGCCGCTGGACCGCGGAGATGTTCCTCATATTCACCCTGCGCCGTCCGGACGTTCTTCCGGTGGACGATCTCGGCCTTCGGGTCGCGGTGCAGCGCGCCTACGGTCTCCCAAAGCGCCCCGGCCGCGCGGAGCTGGAGCGGATCGGATCGGCGTGGCGGCCGTACCGCTCCGCGGCTACGCTGGTCCTGTGGCGCAGCCTCAAGGCACCAGCGGCGTGAGCATACCGAGCGACACTCCCGAACGCGACAGGCAGGCCCGTGCTGCGGCTGGATGAGCTGATCGCCGGGCTGTCGGAACGCCCTGACGTCGACGCGCTCCTGGCGCACTTCGTCCCGCCCGGCCGCTTCGCCGCGAAGCGGTTCGACAACTACGATCCGCGCGATCCCTCGCAGGCGGCCGCGAGCGAGCGGCTCCGCGCCCTCGCCGGGGAGCTGCGCGACGAAGCAGAGGGCGGACTGGTCCGTCTGCTCCGGGCGCGCATCTCGCGCCGTGAGAGAGGCAGCGGCGTGTATCTCGACGGTGGATTCGGCGTCGGCAAGACTCACCTGCTCGCGGCCTTCTGGCACGCCGCTCCCGCTCCGAAGGCGTACCTATCCTTCGACGAGCTGGTGTATTTCATCGGCCTCGTCGGCGTGGAGGCGGCACGAGCCTCCTTCGCCGGCCAGCGAGTAGCCGCGATCGACGAGTGGGAGCTCGACGACCCCGGCAACCTCAAGATCGCGCTGGCCTTTCTGCGTGGCGCGCTGGAGGACGGGCTCCGGGTCATGGTCACGTCCAACACGCTTCCCCTCGAGCTCGGGGCCGGGCGCTTCTCACAGAAGGACTTCCGGGCGGAGATCGAGGAGCTGGCGAGCGCCTTCGAGGTGGTGCGCGTGGAAGGGACTGATTACCGACACCGCCGCTTCGAGGCCGACCCCGGCAAAGAGTACTTCCTCGACGACGAGGCGTTGCACCGGGCCGCCGCCAAGGCGGGCGATCGAGCCCTGCTCGCACCCTTTCCCGCGCTCATCGACAGCCTCGCACGCGTCCACCCCATCCGCTACGCGGGCATCGTCGACCAGGTCGATGCCCTGTTCCTGGCGGAGATGAATACCGTCGCCGGCCTGCCGGAGGCGCTCCGCTGGGTCCATTTCGTCGACACGCTCTACGACAGCGCCGTCCCTCTTCGCGCCAGCTCCCGCGTCTCCCTCGGCTCCGTCTTCCCTCCCGATTTCGCTCGTGGCCCGTATGGGAAAAAAATCTCCCGGTGCCTTTCCAGGCTCGAGGAGATGCTGGGTGAAGAAGGGTGAAATCCAGATTTTCACTCCAATCCCACGGGTCCCCGCATTTTCTTGGTCTCGGAGCGGCGCTTTTTGGACTGGAGGCGCTCCTCCTTGGAGGCGCGCGAGGGGCGGGTCTTCCGGCGAGGCTTGGGTACGTGCAGCGCTTCGCGGAGGAGCTCGACGAAACGGTCGGTGACGCCCTCCTTGTTCTGGAACTGGCTCCGGCTCTCTCCCCCGACGAGTTGAAGCTCGCCCTCCGCGTTGATGCGGTTGGCGAGCTTCTCCTGGATCAAGCCCCGTTGTGCCTCCGTCAGGCTCGGCGAGCTCGCGACATTCCACACCAGCTCGACGCGGGTCGACGAGGTGTTTACGTGCTGCCCGCCCGGACCGCCAGAGCGCGAGGCCCGGTAGGTCAGCTCGGCGCGGGGGATGAACAGGTCATCGGTGATCGTCAACACTGTCGGCTCGCTCAACGGCCCCTCCGGGATGCATGGTTCTTCTCGCTTCCGCGGAGGGGCAGAAATCGCGCCGAGGGCTACTGCTCCACCGCCTGCGCCTCGATGTCGAAGATCAGCGTCGAGTTCGCCGGGATTACGACCGCGCCGGTGTTCGGGTTCGTGCGTGGCGTGCTCCCGTAACCGAGTGACGGCGGGATGATGAGCCGGCGCTTTCCGCCGACGCGCATCCCGATCACGCCCTGCTCGAAGCCATCGATGACCTCGTTGCGCCCGGGAGCGAACGGCGGATTGAGCAGGGCCCGCGGCGCGAACTCCGTGTTATCCGCGGCCAAGATGCCGCGGTAATACACGAGTACGCGCCGACAGCTCACCACCGTTGCACCGGTGCCCTGCACCAGGTCGATGTAGCGAAGCCCCGTCGTGGTGACGATCGTGTCGCCACGGCTCGATTCCCTGGTGTTGAAGAGCTCAGTGCAGCCGTCGTCCGGCTCAGTCCCGCTACTGCAGGCGCCAGTCAGAAGGACGGCGCTTGCGCCGGCCGCAAGTAGAATTCGCTTGAACATCGTGTCGCACACCTGAGGATGGTTTGCCTGCGCGATCCGGACTGGCCAATATACTGCAATGCACGCCCCCCGAGCTATCGGGGCCCACACCTTCACGAGTTCGACGATGACGCAGCGCTCCACCCCCCGCCACTATCACCTGATCGGCATCGGCGGCACGGCGATGGCCTCCCTGGCCGGACTTCTCCGGGCGGCCGGCCATCAGGTCACCGGGTCGGACGAGAACGTCTACCCACCCATGTCTACCCAGCTGCAGGAGCTGGGGATCCGCTACGCGGAAGGCTATGGCGAGGCGAACCTGCAGCCGAGGCCGGACGTCGTCGTGGTGGGGAACGCGATCTCACGCGGGAACGCGGAGCTGGAGGCGGTGCTGAACGAGAAGCTGCCTTACACGTCGGCCGCGGCGGTGATCAAGGAGGAGCTGCTCCGCGGCCGTTACTCGCTCGCTGTCGCGGGGACGCACGGGAAGACGACCACCACCTCGATCCTCGCGTGGCTGCTGGAGAGCGCCGGCTTGAACCCGTCCTTTCTGATCGGCGGCATCGCCGAGAACTTCGGCCTGTCCTTCCGGCTGACCGACTCCAGGTACTTCGTCATCGAGTCGGACGAGTACGATACGGCCTACTTCGACAAGGGGCCGAAGATGTGGCACTACCTCCCGGATACCGCCATCGTCAACAACATCGAGTTCGATCACGCCGACATCTACCGCGACGAGGAGGCGTACAAGTTCGCCTTCGCGCGCTTCATCAACCTGATCCCGGGGAATGGAACGCTGGTGGCCGGGTGGGACTCGCCGCTGGCGCGTGAGCTGGCGCCCGCGACGTTCTCGAAGCTCGAGTCGTTCGGCTACGGCGGCGCCGACGGGGAGCACCCGCGCTGGCGGGCGGATAATGTCGTCTTCGGGACGGAGACCACCTGCTTCACCGTTCTGCACGATGGCGACCTCTGGGGCGAGGTGGAGACGCCGCTCGCCGGCGCCTTCAACGTGCGGAACTGTCTCGCGGCAATCGCGGCCTGCGAGTCGGTCGGCGCCAACCGGGCGGGGGTGATCGAAGGGCTGCGCACCTTCCGCAGCGTGCGCCGCCGCATGGAGGTGCGCGGGGAAGCGCGCGGCGTGACCGTGATCGACGACTTCGCCCATCACCCCACCGCCGTCCGGGAGACCCTCGACGCGGCGCACCAGCGTTACGGCGAGCGCCCGATCGTCGCGGTCTTCGAGCCGCGGAGCTACACCGCGCAGCGCCGCGAATTCCAGGACGCGTACGTGGAGTCGTTCGACGCCGCGCAGCAGGTGGTGCTCGCCGGGCTCGCCCGCCCCGACCGCTACACGGATGAGATCGCGATGAACCCCGCGGAGATGGTCGAGGCGCTCCGCGCCGGCGGCAAGCGCGCCGACTACATCCCCGTCGTGGACGACATCGTCAGCCGCCTCGCGGGCGATCTCAAGGGCGGCGAAGTGGTGCTGATCATGTCCAACGGCGGCTTCGGCGGGATTCACCAGAAGCTGCTCGACGCGCTGGCGGACTAACCCCCGCGCTCCCAATCCCGGAGGTGCCGGATCAGGTAGTCGATCGGGAAAACGTGCCGTGTCCCGGTGTCGTCGCGCCGGAAGACCACCTCTGCCCAGCCGCGCATGCGAATCGGCGTATAGTGGCGCCCGTGCATGCGCAGCTTCTGACCCGAGATTGCCCGGATGAGCACGCGCTCGTACAGCGACCGCGAGAGCTGGCGCTCGGGAAAGAGGTTGTCCCAGGTGCAGAGGCGACCCACGTCCTCGTATTCCGGGGGCCGGTCCTCCAGGTCCAGGAGCGAGGGCGCGCGGCCGCGGATCACCGAGCCGATCAACCGGAAGGTGAAGGGATCCGAGATGCGGCGGATCGGCTTCCAGAAGTGCTTGACGATCCTCCCCGCGATGTCGCGGAGGCTCATCCGGTCGCCCGCCCGGGTGATCCACGTGTCCTGGTCGACATCCGAGTCGAACGGGTTCTCGGGATAGGTGGTGACGTGCGCCAGCCAGCCTTTGCGCGAGGTGTGCGGGATCGGGCGGTAGCCTTCGATAACCGGGAGGCCGTGGCTCTCGAGCATGTCGAGCTCGAACGACTCCCAGGTCATCACCTCCCGGACGACGCCCGTGATCAGCGTAGCGGTGGCGACCATCAGCGACGGGCTCGGGGTGAAGTCGGCCGTGATCTCGATCCGCTCCCCGCGTGGGCGCACGCCGATCCCGGTCGACCTGCGGTTCGCCGCGAGGAGCATGACCGGGACGGGCAGGATGTAGGAGAGCAGCAGCGCGAGCTTTCCGACGGTTCGCGAGCTTCCCTGCATGTGGCGCGGGAGCTCGAAGGAGATGTTGTAGTGCGAGCTGAAGCCGACCAGCCGCGCCTCGTGGCCGGTCTTCAGCTCCCACTCGTCCAGCGCCTCGCGCACCTCGAGAATCCCTTCCCAGAGGGAGCGGCCCGCGCGGGCGGCACACCCCGGCCGGATCTCGATAACAGGCGTCGCGACCTCGATCACGCCCGTGTCGAAGTATACGGCGCCGCCCGTCGGCAGGTGGTAAGAGGTGCCGATCCGGTGCATCAGGTCTCCGCCGAGGAAGGCCCGCGGGTCGCCGAACACCTGCTCGGGCTTGACCTGCTTGCCATCCACCACCAGCGAGAACTCGGATTCCATCCCGATCGCCGCCAGTTGCAGCCTCGCGGTGCCGCTCTCGATTGACTGTTTTCCGCCCGCCTTCGCCGTCGCCGTCACCGTTGCTCCTCCTCCCCCTCACTCGGGGCGTCGTGCGGTACCACCGTGGCGTAACCCAGGTCGAGGTGGACGTGGTCGAACGCGAACCCGGACCCCGGCCCGTACGGCCGCGACCAGATCCCCGGGAGCACCTCCCTCGCAAGCCGACTGTATTTGTCGATCCGGTCCTGGGAATCCATCATCTCCTCGCCGATCCGGTAGATGTTCGCCGCGGTGCCCCAGCTGTGCGTGGAGGCCGCGTTGCTCAGCTTGTGCGCCGGCGAGCGGTACCCCCCGTTCGCGGCGACCCGGACCACCGTCCCCACCTTCTCCCTCAGCACTTCGAGGTGCGTGGCCAGGAGCACGATCGCGCATGGGACGTAGCGCGGGAAAATGCGCATCGCCTCCGCCTCGCGGAAATCCACGTCCAGCAGCTCCCAGAGCCCGAAGTGCGGCGTGAGCTCTGTCGCGAGCGCCGCATCCCAGGATGGCACCTCGTAGAAGTAGCGCGGCAGCCTTCGGGCGCGCCCCTCGCGATCGTACATGAAGCCCGCGGGCCGTAGCGCCGCCCTGAGCGGCTCGGCCAGCGTCAGGCCGTCCACCAGACGGAGCGATAGGGAGGGCTGGCTACCCATTCGTACCCGTCAGGTGCTCGTAAACCGCGCGTGAGATCTTCGCCAGCGTGTCGCGCCGGCCCGACGTCTTCCCCGCGTCCCATTCCGTCAGGATGGCCAGCGAGTAGGGCTTGCGACCTTTCAGGTACACCAGGCCGGTATCGTGAGCGACGGTCGAGATCTCCCCGGTCTTGTTCGCCACCCGCGCGTCGTCCGGCAGACCGGCGGGGATCCCGGAGCGGAACTCCTGGTCGTGCAGGATCTCCAGCATCCGCTCGCATGCCTCCGCCGAGATCGCCTGCTTCTCCTCGATCAACCGTAGGACCTGGACCAGCCCGTTCGCGGTCACCCGGTTGATGATCCCTTCCTCGTACGCCCGCTCGTCCTCGACACCCCGGCGCAGCTCCACACCCTCGATCCCCAGCTGGTCCAGCGTCCGCTGTACCCGGTCCAGGCCGACGGCGTCGATCAGCAGGTTCGTGGCGAGATTGCTGCTCGTCACGATCATGTGATGCGCCAGCCGCGACAGCTTCATCGTCTTCCCGATCGTGCTGTGCACCTCCGAGTTGGCGTCGCGGCTCGAGTCGATCCGATAGGGTGCGCCGTCCACGACGCTGTAGAACTGGTTCCGCACGTGCACCCGCGAATCGATCGTGAGGTCGTGGTCCTCGACGGCGGCGAATACCCCCACGAGCACGGGCACCTTGATCGTGCTCGCCGCGTGGAACCACTCGTCCCCGCGAATGTCCCAGAGGTCCCCACTCTCATAGTCGTGAAAGGCGGCGGCGACGCGCCGCGCCCCTGCCGCCTCTGCCAACGAATCGATCCGCCCCCTCAACTCCTCCGCGCGCTCCGCGCCCATGCAGTTTCCCGATCAGCAATGGAATCCCGGCCCCGAACCCCGCCGGGCCGCGGCCCCTCCCGATGCATGTTTGACGCCAGATGATCCCGTTCCAACGCCCAGAACCCCGCGTCGCGGCGGGGTCCGGCCGACTTGACTCCCCCGATAGCCCAGGGTACTATCCACGGGCCGTGCCCCTCGCCGGCGCCGCGCTCACAACGAATTGCAGGAGCCGCACTTCGCTCCATTCACCGCCCCCTCACAGAGCCATGAGTGAACCGCTCGAGCAGAAGGTGATCGAGATCATCGCGTCCGCCAAGAACCGGGATCCGGCGGAGATCACCGCCGCCACCCCGATGGACGAGCTCGGGCTCGATTCGCTGGACGGGATGAGCCTGATCTTCGACCTGGAGAACGCCTTCGATATCGAGATCCCGGAAGATGCGCCGACGAGGGCGAAGACCGTGGGTGAGCTGGTGGACGGGGTGCGCGCCCTGATCGACGCGCGCGGCGCGGCATGACCAATCACCGGGTCGTCGTGACGGGGATGGGTCAGATCTCATCCCTCGGCCACGACGTCGGCGAGTTCTGGGCGTCACTCTCCAGCGGCACACCGGGGATCGGGCCGCTCCAAGGGATCGACTCGTCCCGGTTGACCATGAAGAACGTCGCGGAGGTCCGCGGCTACGATGCTCACAAGTCGCTGGAGGGGCGGCCG